>NZ_DALZUO010000011.1:0-120274 GCF_032013335.1 Anaerospora sp.
AATTCATTGGTGACCCACGTAGGAATCGAACCTACAACCTACTGATTAAGAGTCAGTTGCTCTGCCAGTTGAGCTAGTGAGTCATATATGGCTGGGGAGGGAGGATTTGAACCCACGAATGCCTGAGTCAGAGTCAGGTGCCTTAGCCAGCTTGGCGACTCCCCAACGTCAGCAATTAATTTGCCGTTACTTGATATAGTATACACCCGCATATAACATAAGTCAACTTTTTAGTTGCGCTTTTTTTTAAAATATTGATGAATGATCAGTTTTATTTACCAGGGATTGTGTCCATAAAAAGATGAAAAACTAAAAAAAAAAGGAGGCGACAGTGCGAATGGAAAAAACATCAACAAGACGTAAATTGCGCCGTAAGTATAAACGTTATGCCGCTGCCGTAGCAGGCGCTGCTATTTTAACAGGAGCCGCCTTACCGGGAGTGCCAGTTGCTAAGGCCTTAGCGGCTGAGAACCCCTACACTCCTTCTAATAAAACTGAGCAGACCACAATGATTGATAAGGATACGCAAAAACCTGTGAAAAAAGTGGTTGCTGAAAAAGAATCGACCAAGGATCGCAGAGATTATCGGGATAGCTGGCGTGATAGAGATCGAGACCGCAATAACGGCTGGCATGAACATAAATATGGCTGGCCTAGTGCAGATGAAAATCAGGGCTGGTATGAAAACGGACGCATCTATTATCGCAGCGATAACTACCGGAATTATAACAGTGATCGCTATGGTTATTCCCACTATCTCAGCAGCCCTGTAGACGCTGTAAAAGCTTCTGCTGCTAATTATGGATTCAGTAGATACAATGATTCTTTCACAACTATTTCTCAGTCTACTAATAGCGCAACTGTCCAAGTAACCAAGAACTCGACAGGGAAACGTTTTTTAGTTAACCTGGAAAGAGATTCGAACAGGGACTGGCACATCATCTCCGTGCGCAGCTTGTAACTACCATTGGTACCGCTTTTAAGCGGTACCAATTTTTGATTCTTCTCATCTTTCGTGAGTCACCTTCTGGGAACAGCTTCGCTTCTCACAACAGTTTTTGCAAAAACGGCGTAAAAAAAGCCGATTTGCGCTGCTTGCAAAATCAGCCTACGAGATATCTCCGAAGAAACATACCCGCGAATATTCTAGCACTTTATGACAATGCCGTCGTGCTTTCGTTATTTCGTTTCACAAAATTCCTCTTCATCGAGGTAAATCCAATCATGCCCTACTTTCTGAAACATCCTCAAACAAGGGTCATCTTCCGATACGAATACTGTAATAGCATTGTTGGCAAGGGGATTAGTTTTTGCATTTTCTTCAACTCGTTCAATCACTCTTTTTAATTGATCTGTATATAAAGTAAAGGTTTTCGTCATTATGTCCTCGCTATACTATTTTATCTATAAGCAAAATTATAGTCGGTAAGTCGAGTGAAATACAAGAAAAATTTAATAAAAAGTTATTAACATGTATGAAATAATCGTTCATCAACATTTTCCGAAGCTCCATCCCCCTTCATCGTCCAATTCCAGCCTCTGTTGATGGTACTTAAGCAGTGTTTTTCTGTGGCCAACACTGATAATTGCGGTTTTGTCCAAGGCTTTACATACTAACGCATAGACAATTTGTTCAGCATCTTCATCTAGAGCAGAAGTAGCCTCATCTAAAAATAACCAATCCGGTTTTTGCAGTAAGGCCCGCGCAAAAGCAATTCTCTGCTGCTCCCCTAAGGATAGCACTTGTCCCCAATCCTGTGCTTCATTCAGTTTAGTTGTTAAATATGGCAGCTTGCAGGCCGTGAGAATCATCTGTAAATCTTGATCATTCACGGTGTGCTCTACTCCTGGATATAGAAGGACTTCTCGCAATGTATCGATCGGCATATAAGATTTCTGAGGTACAAACATAATTTTATCTGCATGAGGAAAAGCAATATTGCCGCTGGCAAACGGCCATATTCCCGCTAAGGTACGTAATACAGTACTCTTACCGCACCCGGATGGGCCTGTAATTACGACTCTCCCTCCCCTATTGATTTTAACTGACAAGCCTGCTACTAAACCATATCCATCAGGCTGAAAAACCGTTACATTCTCGGTCGTGAAGCAGTCCCTGCTTGCTTGATAGATAATATCTTGTTGATTTACATTCTTCGTCTGTACCGTCTCCATGTAGGTAAGGAAGTTATTAAGCCGATTAACAACAGCCCTCCACTGTGCAAGCCGGGTAAAGCTGTCAATAATAAAAGAGAAACCTGTTTGAACATGATGATAAGCGTCAATGACCTGAAACATCTGCCCTAAATGGATTTGCCCTAGAAAGTAACGGGGCGATGAAATTAAAATAGAAAAGATAACCGCTACTTGTGAGTATCCCGTAGTTAACCACATAAGCCGTTTACGAACTGCAATGATTTGCATAAAATTAGTAACAATATTATTGAAATGGCGCAGGCAATTCTGCCTTTCTTTATTCTCTCCATTATATAGTGCAATACTCTCTGCATTTTCACGTATGCGGACCAGACTAAACCGAAAATCGGCCTCATATCGCTGCTGATTATATTCCAGTCTGACCAGGGGACGCCCTGTTCGCAAGGTCCAATAGGTCCCAGCTATAGCATACCCTAAAGCCAGCCATACTAAATAACCGTATATGGATATAGTGAGATTGGCAATGGAAACCGTTACAACTCCAGATAAACTCCACAAGATAAGCACAAAGGAAAACACGGTCACGGCATCCTGCAGAAAATCTACAGATAATCGCAAAGTAAGCATGACAAACAGTTCAACATCTTCACTTATTCTCTGATCAGGATTGTCGGCTTCATTTCCTGCCATTAGCTGCAGACGGTAGTATGTTTTCTTTTGCAGCCACTTTGTTAAATACCGTTCCGTTAACCAACGGCGCCAACGGTTATGCAACAGCAAACGGGCATAGATTTGATATCCCTTTACAACAATGAACAATGTAGCCAGCAATGCATAAACTTCTATGGATTCAATAAAGCCACTCTGATTATAGTTTTGAATGACCTGATAAAAATCGCTCTGCCAGAGATTGAGCTGCACTGTTATATATACTAACACAAGATTTAAGCTGATAACACTTATTAACAATAGCCAGGCTGACCATTTTTCTTCGGAAAACCAGTAGGAACGGGCAATGGTCCAAGCACTTCTCAATACAGCTCCCCGTCTCATTACAGCATCCTCTCCTCCTCACCTCTCTATGTTATATTTCCCGACTCCCATTGTCATGACAAAAGGTGTAACTCACAAACAAAAAATCCGGCAGTATTTTAACTGCCGGATTTACAATTGCGAAGCTTATTTTGTTTTACCTGCGTGATGCAAGTGGCACGAGTCATTAAACAAGCCGAGCATTACCCTGCCTTCGTAATATTCCAGGATATTAACTGCCGTATTATCCTGCTTTAAGCTCCATACTTGATTTAAATGAAGATTGAGTACTGCACAAAGCAAGGACCGGATGGTCCCCCCGTGAGAAACTATTGCAATTGTCTCCCCCGGATGATTATTGACAAGTTCACAAACAGCTGCATATGCTCTTTCTTTCACTATAGGAAATGACTCTCCACCCGGAATTTCTACCTCATCAGCATAGCTATATAATTTTTCAAGCATGCCAGGCCATTGCTCATTAATTCCGTCGTAGGTCAGTCCCTCCCACTCGCCAAAGCAGATTTCCCGAAGGGCCGGTACGCTACCAACAACTAACCCATGTTTAGCAGCAATATGTTCAGCAGTAACAAATGCCCTGCTTAAATCACTGGCATAAACGGCTGTCAGCGGCTCATCAGCCAAGCGCTCTGCCACAAGCTCAGCCTGTCGTATTCCTTCGGCAGTTAAAGCGATATCAGTATGTCCCTGATATTTCATTTCATGATTCCATAGTGTTTGCCCATGACGAACCAAAATTACTTTAGTCATGCTCTTCACCTGCCAAAATTTGTTGAAGTGCTTCAATAAGTTTTCGATTCTGTTCTGGCAGCTTTACAGCCACCCGAATAAAATGATTACCAAGGCCCGGATAATTACTACAGTCTCGAATCAATATATGATGCGCAAATAACTGCTTTCGCATTTGCGCGGCACTTAACCCCGTCTTAGCTATATTAATAAGAATATAGTTAACTGACGGAGAATATGCCTTAATACTGCCGATTAATGATAAGTCCTGAAATAGTCTTGTTTTTGCATCAACAATTACCCGACGGCTAAGCTGGCGGTATTCCTGGTCCGCCAAAGCCGCCACGCCGGCAGCCTGAGCCAGCGAATTGACATTCCAGGGATCTTTTCCCTTATGCAGCAAACGTACTAAGGCAGGATCTGCAATAGCAAAGCCCAGACGCAAGCCTGGAATAGCATAGAATTTAGTCAGCGAATGTACTATCACCAAATTGGGATATTGGTCTACCAGCCAGCGGCAAGTATACTTGTCATCATTTTCAATAAAATCAATAAAAGACTCATCAATGACCACCAGGCTGTCCAGCTCTGCAGCAGCTGCCACTACTCTCGTGATATCCTCGCGAGAAATCAGGCCACCTGTAGGATTATTGGGATTGCCAAGAAATACAATTGATTTTGCAGTCATAGCCTTTAATACATAAGATAGTTCAAAAGCAAAATCACTTGTCTCCTGCAAAAAACAATAATCAATTTCAGCACCGGCTGCAATAGCTGCCCGCTCATATTCACTAAAAGTAGGCGCTGGAACCACAACGCGTTTTGGGTGAAGCATATGACACAGCAGATACAGCAATTCAACAGCACCATTGCCTGCAATAATCTGTTCAGGCGGAACACGATAATAGGTACTAATCGCCGCTTTCAAGTCCGTTGCCTGTGCGTCAGGATAGTGAATGATATGCGGCAGCTGTTCGGCAATCCTTTTATTGACAGTCGGTGATATCCCTAATGGATTGATATTCGCACTAAAATCAAGCAGTTCTCCAAGATTCCCGCCTTTTAAGCGGGCAGCTTGGTATAAATTTCCTCCATGTTCATAAACGGCTATATCTTCCACTCGTCATCTACCTCCACAAGCGTTAATCCGCCGGATATCAGACGGGCGGTACGGATATATTGCACCTTCCCATCGCATAAGGAAAGAATATGTTCAATACATTGTTGTTGTCCTCTATGTCCAGCTGGAAACAGTACGCCGAGTACAGTCCCGCTGTGAGCTGCATTCACACCTACCGCTCCATAGTATTTGCCAATTTCAATAATTTGTTCCAAATAGGGTTTATATAATATAGATTGATTGGCCAGAGCACTAATCGTAGCGCCTTCACCAATCAGTCGGCTGTCCCCTTTTTTCAATCCGGCTGCAACTAGTTCCACCGCCTCAAGTACGGCTTTTTCTTTGGAATAATTGCGATCTGCCAAATCATTGCGGCGATTAAAAGACAGTGTATCAATCTCACCGCCAACATCTAATATAACAATCTCTATTGGCGGCGGATTACCTAAGCTTTCGCTTATTTTTCCCTCCACATGGTCAAACATCATAATGCCAGGATAAAAAATAGCGTCAGTCGGCTCAATTGCTAATGCAATTGCAGCAATTTCCTCAGCCTTTAGCAGCCGGCCGCAATGAATAGCCGTTGCCTGGCAGGCAGCACTGATATCAGCACTGCTTGAAGCCATGCCTTTGCCAATTAGAAGCTCTGATTGAATTTGAATGGAATGACTTTGCTGTGGTACTCCCAAATAGCGCAACGTCATTTCCATTGCCGTTGCCGCTTTCTGGTAATCAGGCAAAACTGTTGATGCACAGGAAATAATATGAGCCTGAGAATACACGTCAATGGGACAAGTAATTAAGAAATTTTGCCCTTTAATGGTACCCTGCACAAGTTCGCCGCAGGAGCCGGGCGCCTTAACTTTAATCGCCATAGGCCTCTCCTGTAATACTTTTTATAGAATTAGAAATACAAATAATACAACTACTTCGCTTAGTTCGGTAATAGCTCCGTATGTATCACCGGTCAAGCCGCCTAAAATGCCTTTGACATAATTGCCAAACAGCACAATAAAGACCAGCACTGCTGCAAGAGCTGCCAACGCAGGCTTTCCTGCCAGGAATACCGTCGCACATAGCAGGACTAATGCACCTGTTAGGAGCGCAGCAACAAATAATGCCTTCTTACCGGCGTACTGCGCAAATGCTTTGCCCATACCGTCAGGACGGGCATAGGGAAAACAGGTAATACCCACAACCATTGCAAAGCGGCTGACTACGGGCATGATAAATAGCGCCGCCGTCAAATGGCTTGGAGTCATATCCATCAGCAGTGACCACTTTAAGAGGACAATCAGACAAAATGCCATGACTCCATTAGCACCAACCCGGCTGTCTTTCATGATTTCCAGCATCCGTTCCCTGTTTCGTCCCGAGAAGATTCCATCGGCTGTATCCATTAGTCCATCTCCGTGGAGTCCGCCAGTAATAACAATTTCAGTTGTAATTAGTATAACAGCCAGAACATTTGGTGGTAAATGTTTTCCTAAAAATAAGTTAACAGCCACCAAAATCAGCCCGATAATCGCTCCTATCAGCGGGAAATAACGTACACTCCTGCCAAAAATTTCTGGTGACCAGTTCGTCTGATGAGAAACTTTTAGACGGGTAAGAAATTGCAAACCAGTTAAAAAGTCCTGTAACAACACCCTTACCTCCCTGTTACCATTTACTTACTATAAGCAGCAGTACGCAAATAGCGGTGACAGCATACATAATCTGAACTGTTTTCTGAATATAAACGGCAGAGAGCGTATTTTCCTCGTCTCCCATATAGGCCCGCAAAGAAGCAACTCCTCCGTAATAATTCAATCCCCCCAGGCGTACGCCCAGCGCTCCGGCAACTCCGGCTTCTGCTATACCACTATTGGGACTGGGGTGTTTGGCTGCATCACGCAGTATCATTTTGACAGAGCCTCTGGCGTTATAGCCCAGCAACAGTGCAGCAATAACCAGCATAATTCCAGTTAGGCGGGCCGGAATATAGTTGAAAATATCATCAACCCGTGCCGCTACCCTGCCAAAATACAAATACTTATCATTTTTGTAGCCCACCATCGAATCCAGCGTATTGACAGCCCGATACAAAAAAGCCAACGGCGCGCCGCCAATAGCGAAATAGATTAACGGCGATATAATCCCGTCTACAATATTTTCTGCTACTGTCTCTACCGTTGCCCGCGTCACTTCGCGTTCGTCCAGCTGTTGCGTGTCCCGGCCTACAATCCAGCCCACTTTATAGCGGGCTTGCTCTAGATTTCCGTCAAGTAAATACTGACAGATTTCTTTGCCCGCAGAGGCCAGACTGCGCGGCGTTATTGCAAAAGAAAGAATAAGAGCTTCTCCCCAAAACACCGCTAGCGGATCTAACCATTGGAGCCCGGCGACAATTAACCAGACAACGGCATAGGTGGTGCCCAATACCGCAAAAACTAACACAGCACCAGCTGCCTGCTGACAGAGGGGAGAATGAGCCGTCCGTCGGAGCGCTTTTTCAAGCAGGCTAATGTAATTGCCAATCAGCACTACCGGATGCAACCTGGAACGGGGATCGCCAATCAAACTGTCAAACAGCACCGCCCCAAGTGGTATCCATTTCTCAAAACCGCTTATCATTTCTTATTCCCCATGATCTGATTCAGCAATTCCATGTTCATGTTCTGACGGACAACTTCGGCCAAACGGTCATAGCTAGCTTCCTTGCTTTCCTTAACATTTAGGATATGCGCCAAAGGTGCCAAGCCTTTACGCTCACGCAATGCATTAATTACAGAACGGCGGTATTGATTATTGTCAAAAATTCCATGGAGATACGTTCCCATCACCAAGCCATCATTTCTTACCACCCCATCTGCCGAAGCGCATTGCTCACCAGAACGGGAAGTAATCGTGAAGGCATGCGAAACAGGTTCTAAAAACTCTGTACGCCCCATGTGAATTTCATAACCAGTCAAATCATTGTCATCATAGGCAAGCCCCAAGAAAGCATGGTGGCTGCAGGTTGCAGTTACCTGATGGGTGATTTTATCTTGTTCAAAGGTAGTGCTTACCGGTAGCAGCCCAAGGCCATCCACTTTATCAAAGGATGATTCGGTGTGTTCAGGATCATGAATTTCATGTCCGAGCATTTGATAGCCGCCGCAAATACCAACTACCGGCACACCGTTGTTGGCTAACTTAGCAATTTCCTGATCATAGCCCTGCTGACGAAGATACAGCAAATCTTCAGTAGTGTTTTTACTGCCCGGCAGAATAATCAGGTCCGGATTGCCAATTGCGTCTCCCTGTTTAATAAAGCGAACAGCTACATCTTCTTCCGCAGCCAGCGCATCAAAATCGGTAAAATTCGATATTTTGGGAGTACGCATGACAACAATCTCAATTTCACCTTTTTGAACGGTCTGCTTGTCATCAAGCGAAACCGAGTCTTCATCATCAATTCCCAGGTTATCAAGGTGAGGGATAACGCCAATAACCGGCTTTCCTGTTTTTTGTTCCAGAAAATCAAGTGCCGGTTTTAGTAAGCTGATATCGCCACGGAACTTATTAATAATAATGCCTTGAACTAATTCCCGTTCATCCGGTTCAAGTAATTCCAATGTTCCCACAACAGAAGCTAAAGCTCCGCCACGGTCAATATCGGCAATTAATAGTACCGGAGCAGGCGCAAGCTTGGCAATCCGCATATTGACAATATCATTTGCCTTCAGATTAACCTCTGCCGGACTGCCGGCGCCTTCAATAACAATAACATCAAATTGGTTATGGAGCTTTTCCAAACACTCTTTGATTACGCCTAATGCCGTAAGGCTGTATTGCGTATGATACTCACGAGCAGACATAGTTCCTACAGGACGTCCCATTAAAATAACCTGTGAACAGGAATTGCCTGTCGGCTTTAACAAAACCGGATTCATTTCTACGACTGGATCTAACCCGGCAGCTTCTGCTTGGGCGACCTGAGCCCGTCCCATTTCACCGCCGGTTTTGGTAACATACGAGTTCAAAGCCATATTTTGTGCTTTAAACGGCGCAACGGCAAAGCCATCCTGCCGGAAAATCCGGCACAAAGCAGTTGTAAGAATACTTTTACCAACATGTGAACTCGTACCCTGAAGCATAATTGTCTTAGCCATGGCTTTTTGCCACCTCCTGATGCAACGCTCTTGCTTTTATTTCAATTGCGAGTCCGCTAACCACCAAATAGACCTCATCAGCCTGAGCGGCTACCCTCTGGTTGGCAATGCCTGCCAAATCGCGATATTCGCGTGCCATAGCATTATCAGGAACAATTCCCATTCCAACCTCATTTGTAACAAAAATAACCGTCTTATTCAGCAGCTTCGCAGCATCCAGCAATTTTGTAATCTCATTAATAACATAATCATGCCTGCTTTCCCGATCCTCTGGAGCGGTGGGCGCAAGCATTAAATTGGTCGTATAAAGGGTCAGACAATCGAACAAGATTACCTCTGCTTGCAGTCCGGCTGTGACTATAGCTTTATCTGCTTCATAAGGAGCTTCAAAAGTAATCCACTCCGCCGATCTCCGGCTTTGATGGATTGCTACCCGTTCCTTCATTTCCTCGTCATATATCTGCGCAGTAGCAATATATGCCATTGGTCCCGCACAGTTTGAAGCGTAGTTCTCGGCAAAGACACTTTTACCGCTGCGGGCACCGCCTGTAACCAGTATGATTTTTCCAGCCATTGCTTTTCCCCACCACTCTAGCAGCTTTTACAGCCTTGATAATTCCGGCATTGTTCAACAAAACGGCTTGCGGCTTGTTCATTACCGGCAAAATGCAAATGCAAATAAGAAGCTAATACATTATTAGCAGCATAGCCGCCATTATAACAAGCCCCGGTGCGCATCTTTTTAAATTCCATTGCCCAAGGGAAACTGCTCTCATCACCATCCGGCAAGAACCGGGAGAAATGAAACTCGTGCCCCTTAAGTGAAGCTCCCGCACCGACTAATATATTATCATGTAAGCTGGTTGCTTCCACATATCCCACTGTTTCCAGTTTTGTCTGCATTTCACAAACAGCCGGGATGACTCCAACCATGTCATACGCATTGTGTTCAAAATCAATAATTTGACGGCATAAATACATGAGGCCGCCACATTCGGCATATACAGGCATACCGCACCGGCAAGCCTGTGCGATGGCTTCACGCATGTCCGTATTGGCCGCCAGCTTTTCAACAAACATTTCGGGAAAGCCGCCGCCTAATAAAAGCCCCTGCACATTAGGCAATTGCATATCGTGCAAAGGACTAAACGGCACAAGCTCTGCCCCCAAAGCAGTCAGAACTTCCAGACTTTCCGGGTAGTAGAAACTAAAAACCTCATCCTGGGCAACACCAATCCGTACAGTCTCTGTAAACTTGCGCGAAGGAACTGCATTCACTTTTAGCTGCGGTGCCTCTCGCCCTGCCGCCAGGAGTCGATCTAAATCGACCTGTCCGGCAATTTGCTCGGCCATCAGGTTAATTGTTTCCTGCGCATCATTTTCTGTAACCGGTTTTAAGCCAAGATGCCGTTCAGGCATTGTCAGTCCGCTATTGCGGTAAACGGTTCCAAGGACTGGAACTCCCAACCGCTCCACAGCCTCACACACCATTTGACAATGGCTGGCAGAACCTAACCGATTCACAATAACGCCAGCTAAGTTGACTTGCGGGTCATACATCTTATAACCCAAAACAGTAGCTGCAGCACTTTCCCCCATCGACTTGGCATCAATAACTAGCACAACTGGAGCCTGGAGCAGTTTGGCAATTGCTGCCGTACTGCTTATTCCATTGCGGCCTCCATCATAAAGTCCCATTACACCTTCAATAATCGCAATATCATTTCCAGCAGCAGTCTTGGCAAATACATCTGCTATTTTTTCAGCAGGCACCAGCCAGGTGTCCAGATTGTGAGAGGGTTTACCACTGGCGAGCCGGTGATAACCAGGATCAATATAATCAGGACCAACTTTATAGGACTGCACAGCAAAGCCTCTCCTGCGCAGTGCAGCCAGTACACCGGTCACAATTGTCGTTTTTCCAACTCCACTGCTTGTACCGGCAATAATAATCCGGGGAATAGTTAAGCCAGACATATTTTCCTCCTTGCTGCCATACAAATTGCCCGATACTTCAGCCTTGTCTTTTTACAAGGCTGCTATCTACCTAACATATACATGATCGCATTTGTAGTTGCCGCGGCAATCGGACTGCCGCCTTTATTGCCCTTAACGGTAATATACGGAACAGGTGACTTTTCCGCTAACAAATCCTTTGATTCACTGGCACCGACGAATCCTACCGGCACGCCGATAATCAAAGCGGGGCGAATAGAGGTCTGCTCCATTAACTCCAGCAGTGCAAATAAAGCCGTCGGCGCATTGCCGATCGCAACAATTGCACCATCCAAACGTTCACCAAACGTACGAATCGCTGCCATGGAGCGGGTTATTCCCTGCTCTTTTGCAAGGCGCGCTACCTCTTCATCAGCAATTAAGCAGTGTACTTGTCCGCCTAATTCCGCCAGCCGGCGGCGATTGATGCCGGTGCGGACCATTTCTACGTCAGTGTAAATGGACGCTCCGTTCTGGAGTGCCTTGCAGCCTGCTGCAATTGCTTCGGGATGAATGACAACGACATTGCCATAGTCAGGATCACCGGCAGCATGTATGATACGGGACACGACCTTAATTTCGGGCTCCGCAAGATTTTTATCAGCCAAATAGGGAGCAATAATTTCCATACTGCGTGTTTCAATTGTCATTGGGTCTGTTATATATTGCATAGGAACGCCTCCTTAACTAACGTAATGATTTCCTGTTTTGAATAGCCAGCCGCTCCATAATTGATTTTGGGACGGCTTATCACAATGAGCGGCAAGTTTAGCGCCATAGCTGCGCTGATTTTTGTATCACTGCCCCCCACCTGACCGCTATTTTTGGTCACGATAACTTCTGCTTGGAACTCCTCGAACATCGCCACATTCAAAGCATGAGAAAAGGGTCCTTGCATCGCTACAATGTCGCGCGGTGAAAATCCCAGTTCCAGGCACTCTTTTAGCACTGCCGGTTCAGGAAGTACCCGGGCAATCAACCGTTTGTCCGCTAGCAGCGGTTCTCCCTTAAACAAAGACAGCGCCCGACTTCCAGTTGTCAGAAAGACAATATTGCCAAGCTTTGCAGCTGTCTTTGCCGCTTGAGCGGCATCATATACTTCATACAGCCGTTCATACTCCGGCAGCGGCACTGCAGGACGTTCATATCGAATATACGGTATCCCTGCATCCCTGCAGGCAGTCATCGCATTTTGCGAAGCATTCGCTGCATAAGGATGGCTGGCATCCACAACCATACGGATAGGGGTTTGCTTTAGAAAAGCAACAAGCTCAAACTGATCAAGAGGGCCTACTCTAACGGTAAGCCGGCTGTTCCTGGCAAGTTCGCCACCGTATTCGCTTACAACCGACAGCAGCACCTCATGACCTTCGCCGACCAGGTCAACGGCAAGCTGGCGTCCGTCAAGAGTACCAGCTAAAACCAGAATCATAACCGGTATCCCCGGGGAGTTATCATCGCACCATCTTGAATATAAGTCTGGCTATTACCGATGACAACAAGGGAAAACATGTCAATATGCTCTTGTGTAAAATTGTCCAGATCCGACAACACCTTATCTTCTTTCTTACGGCTGGCATGGTGAACAATGCCGACAGGTGTCTTGCCAGAGCGGTGACGCAGTACAATTTCACGTACTTCTTCAATTTGGCTGACCCGCTTCGTGCTTTTCGGATTGTAGATAGCAATGACAAAATCGCCGGCCGCAGCCATCTCTGCCCGTTTTTTAATCACTTCCCAGGGTGTGAGCAAATCACTTAAGCTGATAACGCAAAAGTCATGCATCAAAGGGGCACCTAAAATAGCTGCCGATGCACCAACTGCGCTAATACCGGGGACAACAACTACTTCCGGTCTTGTCGCAGCCGGATGCTTCATGGCCAATTCTAAAACTAGTCCAGCCATACCGTATATCCCTGGATCTCCACTGGAAATAACAGCTACATTCTTCCCTGCAATAGCTTCATCCACTGCAGCCTGGCAGCGGTCAACTTCCTGCATCATTCCTGTTCCAATTACGGCCTTGCCTGGTAACAATTCTTCAATCAATTCAATATACGTGTCATAACCAACTATGGTATCTGCCTGGCTGATTGTCTGATGAGCCCTAAGACTCATATCTTCCATACTGCCAGGGCCTATTCCCACCACCGAGACTTTACCTCGGCTATTGCAATGGTTATTTTGGGATGTACTGTCCTGGATAACAACAGACTGTTCGCCTGCCCCGCTAATAATGCTGCTGGTTCGCATACACTGCCAACTCCTATCTGTTCTTCCACAAAACTGGAAGTAGTAAATTTTTGTTCTGATATACATTGCTGCAATTCATCATTGGTAAAAAACTTTAACGGCACTGCCAGCTGCTGAGCCGCAGCAAGCAGTCCAACTTCATCATGCTTAACCTGGGTAGTACCAAGAACGGCGATGCTTTTGGGACTGCGGCCAATTTTGCGGCAGCAATTTTCAATAGCCGTCAATATTTCCGTACTGCTTGTTCCTCTGCGGCAGCCTATGCCGATTGCCAGGGTAGCTGGTCTTAGATAAAGATGCGGCTTTGTCATGTACAATTCTTTGTCTGTAATGACAACCGCACTGTCGTAGTTCTCGGCCGCCCCCAAATCATCCATATCAACCAGGCGGACGCCCATTTCAACTGCAGGCAGATAAAAATGCGTGTAGTTAGCTAACGAGCGGTCCATAAAAAATGTTACCTGATCTCCATTTACAATGGCAGCATTGATTGCTTTCAGCTGTTCAAACGGTTCAATCACAAGATCCAGCTTAACCGCAAGCACATCAGCTGCCGGCAGCCCGGCCACATCAGTGGCTGTCGTAATGACAGGAACGGCATTAACGGCTTTGCTTACCGTTATCGTAAGCTCATTTGCTCTGCCAATATGCCCAGATAACAAGCTGATCGCATGCTGTCCGCCATCATCCATAACAACAACAGCAGGATCAAAGCGCTTATCCTGTATATACGGAGCAATTACGCGCACAACAATGCCTGTTGCCATGATAAAAACAAATCCATCATATTCAGTAAAAACATCTTGGATTAAATGACTCAGGGAATCATAAGTCTGCCCTGCGTCATTTGCGCTCCTGCCTGACTTGGCAAATATGTCTACCTTAAAATCGAGACTTTTTGCCAAGTGTTCAGCCAAAAGCGCCCCTTTATACGTTACGGAAATAATTGCTACTTTCATTTAGCCTCCCGGAACATATGGCCAAACTCAGGTGCATACAAGCGGGATAAGGCATAATCATTATTCAGGCAATTGCC
The DNA here is from genome assembly GCF_032013335.1 of Anaerospora sp. Lineage (NCBI taxonomy): Bacteria > Bacillati > Bacillota > Negativicutes > Selenomonadales > Sporomusaceae > Anaerospora > Anaerospora sp. Next base: position 14,480 of record NZ_DALZUO010000011.1, read on the forward strand.
AACAACAATCATTGCCGTCCGGTCAACACCAGCTTCTCTTACCGTCTGTGCGATCGTTGCTAAAGTACCGCGCATAATTCTTTGGTCCGGCCAAGTTGCTTTTTGCACGACTGCGATAGGCGTTTCAAGCGTATAGCCGCCACTAATTAATTCTTCAATTACACTATCGAGCATATGAACACTTAAGAAAATGCACATTGTCGCAGTATGGCTGGCAAGCAGTGCCAGTTTTTCTTTTTCCGGTACCGGAGTCCGGCCCTCGAGTCGGGTAATAATTACCGTCTGTGAAACTTCAGGCAAGGTGTATTCTTGTTTCAAAGCCGCCGCCACTGCCAAAAATGAACTGACCCCGGGTATCACTTCATAAGTAATATTTTTCTTATCCAAAAGATCCATTTGTTCCTGAATGGCTCCATATATACTGGGATCTCCAGTATGCAGGCGAACCACCTTCTGACCGGCAGCCACCGCTTTTTCCATAACGTCGACTACCTCTTCCAGTGTCATAGAGGCACTATTGTAAATGCTGGCTCCTTGTTTAGCCAGCTGCAGCAGCTCAGGATTAACCAATGAACCTGCATAAATAATCACATCAGCCTGATTCAGCAGGCGTTGGCCCTTTACGGTAATTAATTCAGGATCTCCCGGACCTGCTCCGACAAAAACTACTTGCATGTTAAAAGCCCTCTCTTTTCACTAGAATGAGTGATAAATAATTTTTCTCTTTGCCGCGCAGACTCTCTAAATCATAGGTGATAAATTGATCCTGCCGGCCGAGGTTGCTCACAAAAACCGCTTTATCCTGCAGCTGTTTTTCTGTTAAAACATCTAATATTTGATCATATTTACCGGCAACTTTCATTAACACAGCATTAGAAAAATGATCAAATACAGGGCGTAGTTCAGCGGGATCATCCACGGCAGGGATAATTGCCAAACGCTCATTGCCTTCGGCTAAAGCTACATTCAGGTGAGCAGCTGTTGCGGCAAAAGAAGTTACCCCTGGGACACTTTCTACCGCAGCTTCAGGAGCCAAGGCTTGCACTCGCTTTAATAAATAGGTATATGTGCTAAACAGCATAGCATCCCCAATCGTAATGAAAGCGACTCGCTTGCCAGCTTTTAAATAGGAAGCTATTTTTTCGGCCCCCCGTTGCCACTCAGCCTCCAGAACGGCTTTATCCCGGGTCATGGGCGTCGAAATCTCGACAATCTCCGTCGTTTTAGGAATATAAGGTCCCGCAATATGTAATGCTACCAGCTCATTATCAGCACTTGAGCGGGGAACACAAACAACATCCACCATCTGAAGCACCTGGGTCGCCCGGATTGTGAGAAGCTCTGGAGAACCGGGACCAACTCCGATACCATAAAATTCGCCTTTCAATTACCCTTCCTCCTTGGTTGCACTAATAATATAAATAGGGTTAAGCGCCTGGAACATGTGAGAAGCCCCAACAGAGCGGATGCGGCTGACCTGTATGCCGCAAGCTTCACTCGGATAATTCCGTTTCTTCAGTTCCTGAAGCGCACCATGCAAAGTTTCCACGGTTATTGCCGTTATCACCAAACGGCCACCCACCTTAAGCAGACGGTCTGCTTCTGCCAATATTGCGGAAAGCTTGCCGCCGCTGCCGCCAATGAGAATAACATCTGCTTGAGGCAGCGCCGCCATTGCCCCAGGTGCACTGCCTAAGATGGCCGAAACAGCAGGTGTACCGAACCGTTGGGCATTTGCCTTGATTAATTCAATGCCTTCCGTTTCTCTCTCTATGGCAAACACAGCACCGGTTTGGGACTGCAGGGCAGCTTCAATGGATAAAGAGCCCGTTCCAGCACCAATATCAATAATCGTATCACCTTTGGCAATCCGCGCCTTTGCCAGTACCTGTATGCGAATTTCCTGTTTTGTCATTGGAATATCGCCGCGGATAAATTCATTATCAGCAATACCCGGATAATAATGATAATTACTCATCAGACACCACCATAACACAATGATGAAAACCAGTCACTTTACTACCCTCTTCTAAGGTTAGCGCAGCGATGTTCTCATTATCATAGGATAAATTTTCACATAACCAGCACTGCGTTGCCGGGGGCCAGCCCAGCTTGATCAGCAATTCAGCAATAAAAGCCGGGTTATGTTTACCATCAGTCAAAAAGCCCATTTTCTTTCCTGGCTGAAATGCGAGTGCCCCGTCATCCGCCCGCCGGCCATGCATACTGAGTAATAGCGCATCTTGCCAGAAGCGACCTATTCTGGCAAAAGCCAATTGTACAGAGCTGATCCCCGGTATGACTTTCAGCTTAGCGGATCCAAACCTATCTTTAAGGGCAGCAAGCAAGCTGTAGAAGCCCGGATCACCGGAAACCATAACCACAACGTCTTCTGCTGCAACGGCTTTTTCTATATAAGCAAGAACTCCCTCAATATCACTGCCGATCACATAACTTTTTTGATCTTTACGGCTAAAAGCAGTTAAGGCCCTGCGGCTGCCGATCAAAACAGAGGCATTTGCAATTGCCTTGCTCGCTGCAGGCAGCAAATAATCAGGTGATCCCGGCCCAATTCCGGCAACTGTTATGTAATATTCCATCCCAAGGTTCCTCCTATTTCTCTTGCCGCGTCATCCATGCCGAGAATTTGCCCCTGCAGGGTTACAATGACAGTCCCGACCACTAAATCATCAAAAACATACCGGCAGGCTCTTTGGCTCGCCCGGTCTGCCAGCAAAGGATAGACACTTTCTAATTGGTGTTCGGCAATAACCGCCATGGCTGCTTCTGTAGTGGTGCAGGCAAGAATATCACGAATTGCCTGCTGCGAGGCACCAACAGCCCCGGCATAAGCGGCCATTGTTTCAAGCCGGGCATCTGCTACCCGGTTATGAGTATGAAATACGCCAGCTGCGATCTTTACAACTTTACCTAAGTGACCAAACAGCAGTACTTGTTTCATGCCTTGCGCTGCTGCATATTCGAGCATATGTCCAATAAAATTACTAGTCTGAATGACAGTCTCTCCTGGCAGATTATATATATTTATCGCAATATTTTGTCCGATCTTTCCCGGTGCAAAGACGATACTATCATAGCCTAATGCTTTTACCATATTAACCTGAGGTGTCAGCGAGTTCTTAAATGCTTCTTCAGACATAGGCTCAACGATTCCGGTCGTACCTATGATGGATAAACCGCCCACAATTCCCAGTTGAGGGTTAAGCGTCCGCTTAGCTAGTTCCGCTCCCCGGGGAATATTAATGGTCACAACTGCACCCCAGCCTGCCGGAAGCGATTCACTTACTGCTTTTTCGATCATTATACGGGGCCCGGGATTTACCGCAGGCTGACCTGCCGGGACCGACAGTCCAGGTTTCGTAACCGTTCCCACACCTTCACCGGCAACAATAGCAATACCTGGCTGCAGCCGCATTTCTACAACTGTTTCTATACTAACGCCATTGGTGATATCCGGATCATCACCGGCATCTTTAATGACCTTCGCCCAGCCGCTTTTTTCATCGGCTCCGGAAGCGTCAATCGGCACAGTTAATATTCGTCCCTGGGGAGTTGTTACATCTACCTGTGCAATCGTAATTCCCTGCCAGGAAAGAATAGCAGCCTTAGCAGCAGCGGCAACACAAGTACCAGTGGTAATCCCATTTCTCATTGGCTTTGACATTAAAAACCCCCCTACACTATGCAGGGGGGTAAAATAGACACGAATCAAGTGTTAATATTTCCACCCACCTGCCTATCTTCCGTAAGTCATAACGGTGTGTCAGAACAGGCAGGTCTCCTGACTCTAGTTCTTCGCCGCAGTTGCACCTTCCCAGACATTTGTCCAGTGGTTATTACACAACTAAGCTCCCTATTACAGTGGCGGGACCGTGCCGGCATCTGCACCGGCTTCCCTTTTAAGCAAACTTGCACCTATTCCCATATATATATAATTGGTAATACTCTGATAGTATTTGTTATATATTCCATAAAATAACCGCTTTCCCTCCTTTTATGGTTGATTTTATCAAAATATAAATTTTTTTGACTGCAATTACCGAAAACGTGAATTTGTTTACTTTTTCACATAAATTCAAGCAATATCTTTCTTATCCTCATTTTTTTGCACTATTTTCATGCCGGGAAAAAGGATTTTAATTTAGATGTGCGAATATTATTTATGAACTTTACTGGTCTGACCAGTAGCGAAGGAGTGAGACAGTGAAAAAAGTGTGTGAAAATTGGGAAAAATATCTTCCTGCCGATTCTGTTGGAATTTCACTATTTGAAGAATTTCAAAGCCGCGCATCCGGTGCTTCAGCAGAGATAATCCGGGTAAAAGCTCCTTCTGATGCAATTGCTGCCATTACAGGTATCATTGAGAATACGAATGCAAAAAAGGTTGTTGCCGTAAACTGTCCCTTGCAGCAAGCAATCCAGCTTCATGATGCAATCCGGGGAATGGGTCTCACTGTATACACAGAGCAAGGCGATATTGCCGAGCATGCCGAATCGGCTGATATTGGTATCTCCGGTGTCGAGTTCGGCATAGCAGAAACCGGCAGTGTCTGCCAGGATGCTTATGCCGTTGAAAGCCGTCTCGTTTCAACACTTCCGCCTGTTCATATTGCTATTTTAGACAGCAGCCATATTCTACCTGGCATTAAAGAAGCATTTGATGTTATCTCTCAGGTTTTTCATCATGGCTATATTAGCTTTATTACCGGGCCAAGCAGAACTGCAGATATCGAAAGGGTGTTGACTATCGGAGTTCATGGCCCGAGTCGCTTAATCGTCATTGCCATAGACCAATCTGCCGGAGGTGACGCTTAATGGAGACCAATAACCGCAACATACGTGAAGAAATTAATCAAAAACTGGATGATGATATATTGCGTGGCGCCCTAGGGCGTTTTGCCGAAGCCTATCCGATCTCCAGAGCAAAGGCTTACGAGAATGTAGATAATATTGAAGAATTGCGCGACTGGGTACAGCAAATGAAATCGGCTGCCGTTGAAAAAATAGAAGAAATTGCCGATCAGTTTGTTACTGAAGCGACTCGGCGGGGTGCCAAAGTTTTTCGGGCAGGCAACGGAGAAGAAGTAAAAGAGTATTTGTTACGACTTTGCCAGGAAAAAGGTGTCAAGCGTATTGTTAAATCTAAATCTATGGCTTCCGAAGAGATCCATCTGAATGCTGCTTTAGAAGCGGCCGGCCTGCATGTAAAAGAAACAGACCTGGGTGAATGGATCATTTCCCTCGCCGGACAAAAGCCTTCCCATATGGTCATGCCCGCTATCCATCTGAATCGCGACCAGGTAGCCCATTACTTTTCCAAGGAACTGGGTCAAACAATAGAACCGGATATTCCGTTTATGGTGCAAGTCGCACGGCAAAACTTGCGCCAAGAATTTTTGCAGGCTGACATGGGTATTTCAGGTGCTAATTTTGGCATTGCTGAAAATGGTGCGATTGGCTTAGTAACGAATGAAGGAAATGCCCGCTTAGCAACTACGCTCCCCCCTATCCATGTTGCTATCATTGGTTATGAAAAGCTTATTCCTACTATTAAAGATGCCGTTCCAATTTTACGCAGCCTGCCTCGCAGCGCCACTGCTCAATTAATGACCAGCTACATGACCATGATTTGCGGACCTACTCCTGCCATGGTCAAGAAAGACGGCAAATGGGTAGAAGAACAAAAGGAACTGCATATTATCCTGCTGGATAACGGACGGCTGAAAGCAGCTAAAGACGAGAAATTCAAGCAAATCTACCAATGCGTCCGCTGTGCTTCCTGCCTTAACGTTTGCCCTGTTTACACTTTAGTGGGCGGCCATGTGTACGGACATATATATGCAGGCGGTATTGGAGCTATTTTGACTGCCTTTCTTCATAGTATGGGTGATTTTGAAAAAATCAACGAACTCTGCATTGGCTGTCGCAAGTGTACCACAGTCTGTCCAGGACGAATTGATATCCCAGGCCTCATTGAGGAGCTAAGGGCACATTCAGTCAAAGAAAAAGGATTGCCCTTTGCGGTTCAGGCCATGTTTGATCATGTCATTGCTAACAGAAAAGTATTTCATACATTACTTAGATTAGCTTCCATTGGTCAAAAGCCATTCCAGTCAGGCGACTTTATTCGTCATCTCCCGCTCTTTTTTGCCGGTCTGACCAAAGATCGCAGTCTACCGGCAGTAACAGCCAATCCTCTCAGAGATCAAATTAAGCGAATTACAAAAACAAATTCCCGCCCGGTTAAACGAATTGCTTTTTTTAGTGGCTGCAGTACTGATTTTGTTTTTCCGGAAACAGGTGTAGCTGTATACAAAGTATTACAGGATATGAATATGGAGGTAATCTTCCCTGAAGACCAAAGCTGCTGTGGAAAGCCTATGCTTGGCATAGGCGAGCGGGAAGCATCTAAAAAAGTTGCAAAACAAAATATTAAAGCCTTTGAAGCAGCCAATGCCGATGTGATTCTATCTGCCTGCCCTACTTGTGCCGAAACCTGGCAGACAACATTTGTGGAAATCCTCCATGATGAGCCGGAGTGGAAACAGCGCGCGGAAAATCTGGCTGGCAAAGTACGGGAGTTTACCAGTTTTGTTGCTGAGGAATATGAGAAAGCAGGCAGGCTCACTTCAACTGCCAACAATGGAATTAAGGTAACCTATCATGATTCTTGTCACATGAGGCGGAGCCTCAATATATTCGAAGAGCCCCGTCAATTATTAAAAGCACTGCCAGGTTACAATTTTGTTGAAATGAAGGACTGCGATAAATGCTGCGGTATGGCCGGAGCGTTTGGCGTCAAATATGCCGCTCTATCCAGGCCGATATTAAAGCAAAAAATAACGAATATCAGCGATACCGGTGCTGAAGTGGTTGCCGTTGCCTGCCCGGCTTGTATGATGCAGCTCCGTGGCGGACTCGATCAACAGCTTCCGCAAGTTAAGGTAAAACATGTTGCACAAATACTGGCTGAACAACTAGATAAATAAAAAACGCAATGAAAAGAGCACCCATTCGAGTGCTCTTTTCATTGTTTCTACCATTCTATAATAATTCCTTAATATCTTTTATCAACATTTCCACATGCTCTTTCTTCGTTGCCCAGCTTGTACAAAATCTCACCGCACTGTGTCTGGCGTCAATAGTTTCCCAGTGCGAATAAGAATATTTTTCTCTTAATTTACGTAAAATCTCATTCGGCAAAATTGGAAACTGCTGATTCGTCATAGAAGCATAGCGAAAACAAACTCCTTTTGCCGCAAAAGCCTCGCGAATCAACATTGCCATATCAACCGCATGTTTAGAGATATCATGGTATAATCCCTCTTCAAACAAGGTTTCAAACTGAATCCCCAACAATCTCCCCTTAGCCAGCATGCCGCCATTTTGCTTGATAATATACCTAAAATCTTTTTTCAAGGCATCCTTGATTATGACTACGGCTTCCCCCATCAATGCCCCAACCTTCGTACCACCTATGTAAAACATATCACATAGGCTTGCGATATCTGCCAAAGATAGGTCACTGTCTTGCGCCGCCAGACCATAGCCTAATCTAGCACCATCTATAACAAGAGGTAAATCACATTCACGGCAAACTTTACTTAATGCTGCCAGCTCGGATTTACTATAAGTAGTTCCATTCTCGGTAGGATGAGAAATATACACCAGGCCTGGCTGTACCATATGCTCATGAGTAACATCATTCCAGTGAGCCTCATATAATTCTTTTACCTGCTCAGCCTGAAGTTTCCCATCCGGACTCGGTAAAGTAAGCACTTTATGGCCAGTAGCTTCAATCGCTCCAGTCTCATGTACTGCGATATGACCGGTACTCGCAGCCACTACCCCCTGATGGGGACGCAGAATAGAAGCAATCATAATAGTGTTCGCCTGTGTTCCACCAACTAAAAAGTGGACATCTGCATGTTCGGCCCGGCATGCTTTTCTAATATATTGCCGGGCCTTTTCACAGTGTTCATCCATTCCGTATCCGGGTGTCTGCTCTTCGTTGGTTTCTACTAATCGTTTCATAATTTGCTCGTGGGCGCCTTCTGTATAATCACTTTCAAATCGTATCATCTTTAATCGTCTCCCAATACTTCATAATTAACAACAATAGAACGTCTGAGTTTCAATAGACTCCCTTTTCTTTATAGTATTTCACCGCACCGGGATGAAGCGGTATTGACATTCCCCTTGCCGCCTTTTCCAGACTGAGTTCTTTTCCCTTGGGATGTAACCGCACAAGTTCAGACTGACTTTCAAACAGGGATTTTGTCATCGTGTAAACTACGTCCTCCGGTACTGAGCTATTGACAATTAATGCAGCCTGAACCGCAACGGTTCTGATGGCCGCAGTTTGACCTTTGTAAGTATTTGCCGGAATAGTAATAGGCGCCAAAAATGGATATTGCTTATTTACTTTGGCAATCACATTATCTGACATGGATAATATTTTAATTTTATGCTGCCCAGCTATATCCTGTATGATTGAACTTGGACTTGCCGAAACAATAATAAAAGCATCAATAGCCTTTTCTTTAAATTGAGCCGCACTGGCGCCAAACGATAAATACAGGGGCTGAAAATCTTTATAATCAAGTTCATAAATAGCCGCCAATTGGCGGAAGTTGGCTTCTGTCCCACTTCCCGGCGAGCCTATCCCCACTTTTTTCCCGCGAAGATCGGCAATCGTATTTATATTGCTGTCTGCGCGGACTACAATTTGAATAATCTCCGGATATAAAATAGCTATCCCTCTAATCATGGTCAGCTTATCTTTAAATGCTTCTCTGCCATTATAAGCATAATCCATCATATCACTTTGAGCGATAGCCAGCTCTGCTTGTTTTCGATTAACCAATTGAAGATTTTCAACCGATCCGTCAGTTGCCTGAACGGCAACTTGTACACCTGCCTTTTGATTGAAGACTTTTGCCAGCGCATCTCCAAAGGGATAATACATACCTGCAGTACCACCAGTAGCCAAAGTAAGAAGAACCGGGTTCCGCCCGGCGGCAGGACTTCCGCCTGTAGTACCGCATCCGGGCAAAAGACCGGCAAAAATTGCAAGAGTTACCAAAAATCCCACTGTCTTTATCATAGCTTCCTCCACCCTTTTCATTGATGGCCTGGTTATACATTTCTGCGCATTAGAGTGTTTCCCTGCTGAAATGCTGCTATAAAAAAAGTAACCGGCTGGCATCGCCTCACCGATTACTCTGCTTTTATTCTCTTTTATACAAATGATACATAACAGCCATCCATACGGAAAAACCAGCTACCGTATTAAAGGGGTTTACAGTAATACTAAATAGCATACTAATAAGTAAAAATCCCCACAAAAGAAGTCCAAATGGGCTGGTGAACGTACCAGTCCTGTTTAATAACCAATAGACAAAATCCAAATTGCTCTTCCCTTCTAACCAAATTTACTATTATTATTTACCGGTAAGAGCGAGTCTAAACTGCCTTTTGACACATTATTGGCTCTTTTTCATCTTTGTGGTATAATAAGTTGAATTTAGGGAGAGGAAGTGCGTTGTGTCTACTGAAAACACTACTTATCAACTGCAAATGGCCCGTACGTTGTGGAACAATACATATCGTGGAAAAGTAACAAACGATAGCGGCGATTATGTAGCAGCCATCCGCGTTATTTTAGGAATTCCGCTTGACCGGGCAGAGATTCCCGAGAACGCGCCTGACGTTACTGCTTACTTAACGGTACTTGTTGAAGACGCTACAATTACGGCTGATGAATTACTCACTTTCGAAGCAACTCTGTCAGACGTACTGCTGGTTCAACTAAGAAGCGACTACTTTATTCCGGAGCATTGTCACTTCTTTTATCCAAGTCCGCCTGCCCTCATGGAAGAGCAAGGGTTATTATCATAAGAAAAATAAAAACTACTTTGGCATTTTGCCAAGGTAGTTTTTTACTTGCTAATCATATATAGTTATAGAAACGCTTACGCTAAAGGAGGACGACAAATGTACTATTCTATTAAGCACGCTTGCGGCGGCCGCGCCCACCTTATCGGCGGACAGCTTACGTATGGCTGGAACCTCTACTGCTGTGGCCGCTGTGCCGAAACTTTTTACCGCTGGGTAACAGAAAAAATGTTGGAACAGGAACACAATTCCAAATAAGGGCGTCTATTCTTTTAGCAGCACCATACTGTCAGCGACCTTCACCAGCACCTGCAATTCCTGCTGATGTTCAGCAGAAAGCTTTTTGTATTGCATTTGCTGAATAATAAAATATGCTTTTCTATTCTCTTTTTTCTCTTTTTCCACAACTTCAGCCAAAAGGGGAGCATCTCCCCAATTGCTTTCTATCTCAGTTCCATAAAAATCAGCATAGAATGCCAGGCCTGGACGCAAGAATTTAACGACATAAACAGGCGAGTTACCATCATATTTAGCCTGAAATTCTTTGGCAAATTGCTGAGAAGAAAAGTACTGCTCTACTGCCGGCAGCAGCATTGTTACGAAAATGACGCTAAAAACAGCCATCGCCGCAATCTGCAATCCCAAAACCCGTTTGATTTCATTTTTCCACAACCAATAGCTGCCGAGAACTGCGATTAGTCCAAAAACAACGGCAGCTGCATAGGCTCCCCACATTAGTTGAGGCATTTCCCTGCTTCCCAGAATGCAAACACCTGTCAGCAATAAACCAAGCACCAGTAATGCTGCTGCCCATGCAGTCTGTCCGCGTTTTGTCCGTCGTTCAAGCAGTGTGGCTATATACCACCCGACAATCATAGCCAACGGGGGATACATCGGCAAAATATAAGAAACCAGTTTAGTACGGGATACAGTAAAGAACAGAAAAATAAACCAGGCCCAGATATTTAAAAAAGCTAATTTTGAAAACCCTCGATTACTGCTTGTAAGGGAAGACCATGCTGCCTGGAGCATGACAGCAGACCAGGGGAAAAAGCCCAGAAGCAAAACAGGAATGAAATAGTACCACAGTACTCCTTCAGGGTGCTCAGGACTCGTAAAACGGGTTACATTATGAAAGCCAATAAAAGTATCGATAAATGCCGCACCGTGAAGCTGGTACATGATTACATACCAGGGTAAAGCAACAGCGGCATAAATAAAAATACCGGCAGGCAGCTTCATAGACTTCAATTCGGTCCAGCGCTGGGTTAATGCTATGTATAAGACAATAATAGCTCCCGGAAAGAGAACCCCGACCGGCCCCTTTGTAACGGTTGCTAATCCTGCAAAAATGTAAAACAAATAATACTTTTTATCAATAAAAGAAAGCAATGCAATTGTTAAACATAAAGTAAGCGTTATATCTGTAACGGCAGCTTTACCCAGATAAAAAAACTCAATACTTGTTACTAAAATCAGAGCACTGAAAAAACCTGCTCTTTCACCGAAAAACCGTGTTCCCATCACATATATATATAAGACCGTGATAAGCCCAAGCAAGGCCGAAGGAAAACGTGCCGCAAATTCATTAACACCAAAAAGCTGATAAGCACCTGCCACTAACCAATAATACATTGGCGGCTTATCATACCAAAACTCCCCGTAAATTCGCGGTGAAATTAAATCAGCGGATTGCAGCATTTCTTTAGGCGTTTGTGCATAGACAGGTTCATCGGGATCTAACAGCGGTATTCCACCTAGGTTAGAGAATAAAATGATGAGAGAAATCAGCGCAAGTAGAAGAAAAGAACTACCGCTTATTTTTTGTAACATACAACCTCCCAAATCTGATCGTAAATGGCAGCCTCCGCTTAAACCAGAGACAGGTACGTTCTTTCCAATCCTTCGTAGAGTCTCGTCTTTGTCTGCCAGCCAAGCAGGCTGACTGCCGCTGAATGGTCCAGTGCCGATCGATAAATATCCCCCTGCCGCGCAGGGCAATAGCGCACTTCAACATCCTGTCCGGTGATTTTGCCCATGATAGTAATCAGCTCATTAATACTAGTTTCTGTCTGAGTACCAATGTTATACAGCCCCTCTGGACTCGTGGCTGTTACTGCCGCAACATTCGCAGCAGCTATATCGCCAACATAAATAAAGTCACGTGTCTGCCCGCCATCACCAAATATCTCGACTGGGCGCTTTGCGCAGATCTGGCGAATAAAAATACTAATTACGCCTCCCTCTCCGGCATCGCCTTGCCGCTCGCCATAGACATTCGCATACCGCAATGCAGCGTATTCAAGGCCGAATTGCTGATAATAGAGTGGTAAATACTTCTCAATTACCAATTTACTAAGCCCATAAAAAGAGCTGGGACAAGTCATAGCTCCTTCATTTATTGGCACCGCGACAGCATCCCCATATACGGCAGCGCTGGAGGCAAATATGATTTTTTTTACACCTGTTAAACGACATGCTTCTAAAATAGTAACGGTTCCCAATATATTGACATCACAATCATACAGGGGTTCTTTTAACGATCTTGGCACCATAGTCTGAGCAGCCTGATGAATAACATAGTCAAAGCAGCTTTCCCGGAATAGTTCCAGTACTTGTGTGCTGCGAATATCCATAGGGATAAAACGGGCTTTCTTGTTTAAATTGCTTTTCAAACCAGTACTTAAATTATCGATTACAGTAACATCCCAACGGTGATCAATTAGCTGATCTACAATGTGAGAGCCAATAAATCCAGCTCCGCCAGTAACGAGTATCCGCATTTCTTCACCCTATTTCCGTCTTGTTAAAAAGTCACGTCCAAAAACCTTTATTGTGTAATAAAACCCGATTGCAAAAGGTACATATTCGGCAAGAATCCGCCAGGCTACAGCTAAGATGCCCACCGTTCCTGGCGGTAAGTAATCGTTAAACAGCAGCACAAAGCCGCCTTCAGCAATCCCCGAACCACCAGGTGTTGGTGCAAAGTACAATAAAAGATTTAAAAAAATCATTCGCCCCATAACAATAGGCCAGTCTACTGCTATCCCTAACCCCAGAAACAGCATTGGTACAATTGCATAAAGTGCAAGCAAGCTTAAACCGGATTCCACGAATACCTGTATGACACCGGCAGGTGTGGCGAAAAGCAGCCTGACAGCTGCCCGCAAGTCGCGATATAAGTGCAAAATCATCCTTCTGCGTCCGTTTCCCGGCCTCATACGCTTAATAATGGCAAGCACGAGTGTCAAAGATAAGCGAGTTTGCAAGAAAAGCATCCCGCCAAAACTTATTGCCACAAGTATAAGTGCAACGAGTGCCAGCATACCTGGCGACAACCAGGGAATAAGCGCCGGATCATAGTAAAAAATGACCGGCATACAAATAAGCAAAAACAGAATGGACAATAAGGTCCTGACAAGTACCAGTATGGTTGCCTTACCAAGTGGAATCCCCGCCCGACGAAGAAACATGACTTGTGCAACAGCTCCCCCGGCAGCGCCAGGAGTTAATAGGGCTAAAAAATAGTTGCCAAAAATAACTTGGAGTGCCGTGCCGAATGATATTCTCTCACCGGCTAGTATAACAAGCTTGGAGAGACGGATACCGTCGAAATACATACCGATTGCCAGAAAAACCAATGCCAGCGCTACTGCCCATGGTTGGAAAGCATTCAGGTGAGTTAGCGTGTGCATATCAACAGTAGCATAGATTACAGCTCCGGATATCAGTACTACTAAACCCAGCAGCAATAGAAAGCGATGCCAGTATCTATTCATGAATAAGGTCTCCAAAATTGATCAGCTTAATTTTCTCTTGTGTCAATCGATTGCTTAGATGCGCACTTGTGACCGCAGCAAGTTCAGCCTGCCAATTATAGTTCCAACCGTATTGGTTAGTCATTGTACTGTCATCCGCTCCGGGATGCATCATAATTTCAGTAGTTCCAGAGGGCAAGCGGTTAATAATAGTAAGTAAATAAGGCTCAGCCATATTCCCACCTGCCAGCATACCGTAAAAGTGATCCGTTGTTTTGATACCTGCTTTGCGTGCTTTACCTCGTGCAAGACTTGCAAGCACAGATAACCCTCCTCTGCCGATGAATCTGCCGGCATTGCAGGAAAATCCCCCCAAAAAACAAATTGGTTCTGCCGGAATGCGCACTGCTTTCACCCTGAATTGCTTGGCAATATCAAGCACAATATCAACAATACCCGGAACAACATGCAGGTGTTGATGACTGTCCAAATGGGTTATGGGAAGTCCGGTGGCAGCTACCTTATGTACCTGTGCTTCCAATTCACGGCGAATATCAGCTAAACGGATGCGCCCGGTCACAAACAGCTGTAAAAAACGGCCGTACTCCAGAGGCAACCGCCCATTAGAGTCAACCAGTGAGGCTACTTCTGCAGGCGGAGCAACAGCCTCTTCCCCGACAAGTGTTAAATGAACACCCAGACCCAGCCCGGGATTATCCGCCGCCAGTGCAACCGCCTGTTCAAAGGCTTTTGCTCCGGGCATGAGTGTCGTGCTGCTAATACAGCCTCGGCGAAATCCATCTATGATACCGTGGTTCACACTCTCGTGTATGCCAAAATCATCCGCATTAATGATAAGTTTCTTCATCAACAATATCCTCGCACTAACTCTATCTTCAATTCTATGGTAACATGGCGCTCTTATTCTGGCAATTTTTTCACTTTACCTATAGAGTAGCCAAATAAATCTATTTTACGATTAAAATTAGAATGTAAGGGAGCCTCTTCCAAGGCTCCCTTACATTCTATTCTATTTATCCTAAATGAACCTTAAGCAATTTACCTAACCGCTCCATTCCAGTATAAATTGATTCCGGAGTCGAATTAGAAAAATTTAAGCGCATCGTATTTTGTCCCTGGCTATCTGTATAAAAAGGAGCTCCTGGTACAAAGGCGACTTTCTCTTTAATCGCTTCTGTCAATAACTTCGTTGTATCCATATGCTCCGGCAGCGTTGCCCAGATGAACATCCCCCCCTCAGGAACTGTCCATGTAACCTCAGCCGGGAAAAAGATTTGCATAGCTTCCAGCATACTATTCCTTTGTTCTCTATACTGAGCAACTATCGTAGTAATATGCCCGTCTATATCATTATTACTAAGGTAACGATAAAGAGCCCGCTGCGTTAAAGAATTAGTCAATACATCACTTAACTGCTTGGCAGATGCCATTTTCGCCACAAATTCTTCTTCGCCTGCCATCCAGCCAATGCGCAAACCAGGAGCAACAATTTTGGATATTGTCCCTGCATATAACACCCACTCTCCACCAGGAAAACTTTTAATAGGCGGTACAGGCGTTCCATCATAGCGCAATTCTCCATAAGGATTATCTTCCACAATTGGCACTTGATAATGAGCTCCCAACCGGGCCAGTTGTTCCCGTCTTTGAATGGACATCGTTGCACCTGTGGGATTTTGAAAGGTCGGATTTACATAGATAAACTTTGGCCGTTCGTATTCCAGCACTCTAGCCAATTCATCAACATCCATACCATGTTCATCAACAGGAATAGGCAGCAGCCTTGCTTGAGCTCCTTTAAATACTTGTATAGCAGCCAGATAAGTCGGGTTTTCTACCGCAATCGCATCCCCGGGATTTACCAGCAGCCGACAGGCCAGGTCCAAAACCTGCTGCGAGCCATTCGTAATGATTACATTGCCGGACTTACAGTTTATCCCTTGTTTCTGCAGTCGCGCAGCTATCCAACTGCGCAAAGGTTCATAGCCATCGGCAACGCCGTACTGCAATGCTGCCGCCCCTTCCTCTAGCAAGGTTGATTGAAAAGCAGCTGCTAACTCCTTGATTGGAAAAGAACGTGCAGAAGGAAGACCTCCGGCAAAAGAAATAATATCATTGCGCTGAATAATCTTTAACACATTATTTACTGCAGGATTGTCCATACCGCTAACACCGTCAGCCCATTTAATATTCATTATTCCACCTCAATATTTCAATTTAACTATGTTTTTTTAGTGCGATATCTGGCTTTCAGTGCCTTCTCATAACGCTGAACATAAGCAATATCCTCATCACTTAACTGATAAATACGATAAACAAGTTGATTAACATAATCGTCAAGCGCGTGAAATTGGCTTAACGCTTGCGTGTCGCCCTCTTTCGCCTTATGCAGACATCCCTGCATAACTGCTGTTATCTGATTAGCCTGTTGATTAATTTCGGGATGAAAACAAATAGGTAACTGCTCAAGGGTTTCAATATCCGTCTGAGCCATTGGCCTTCCATATTCCATGCTGACAACATGATAATAAAAAGACAGTAGTTCCGAGTTAAACAACAATAATAGATACTCTAAACTTAATTGATTGCCATTTAACACAAAACTATGAAGGTTATTGAGGTGATATAGCCCGCTTTCATCTATGCAGGAAATTAAATTATATCCGGTTTGGCGAACCATCATTTTACGGGAGCCAACGATTTCGGGGCGCCACCCGCCCTTGTATAACAATGATGGATCAATATTCAGCCAGTGACCAGCATAATTTAATTCATACCGTCCTATCTGACTTCCCGAAATTAATCCCTTGTGCCAGCTTTCGCCAAGAGAAGCTGTCTGAATAATTTTGCCCTGCTTGCTAAGTGCCCGGATACCGGTATGGCCAGCAGCATAATTCTTTAAAGCCAGACCAGTCAACTCTATTTTCTTAATCAGTTTTTCAGCTGTCTCATCAAAAAACAAGCGAAAGCGCTGATGCGGCAATGTAGCAAAATAGTTCTGGTCCATATTATTCACGGGAGCAGCACAAGCAAGCTCGCTTTTATCTTTCACCCGGTATACTTTTAGCCGCTTCCCTTCACATTGTGAAGCAGCATCCCGCTTACGGAAAATACAAATTGCAGTAAAACCGGTAGCCGCCTTTTTAAAAACTGGCCCATCAATATGGACAAGTACCTCTATATCTGTATTCTTCATTATAAAACTGCGGATTTTAGAATAATAACGACCAAGCAAAAAGCTGTCAGGTACAATAAATCCTAAATATCCGCCTTCTTTTAACCGGGTAATGCCTTGTTCCATAAATAAGACATAATAACTTAATTTATATTCAGCGGAATCAGGAAATGTTTGCCGCAAATAGCTGCGGTACTCTTTTGCAAGATTTTCATTCCCTCTTAAGCCAAAAGATAGGTAGGGCGGATTGCCCAGAACAAAGTGATATTTTTGCGTCCAGAAATGACGATGTTTCCCCAGCATACTTATTTCATGATTTTTGAGACTATCACAAATAATGATATTAAGCCCGTCAGTTATTCTGCAGGCGGGCCGCTTTAAGAACAACCCGGCCCAGGCAATTTCCACTGCCTGACCATCAAGATCTGCTCCCCACAGATTATAACGTAATATATGGCGGTGTAGACCGTCATCCGACCAGTCTTGCTGAGGATTTCGAAGTACTAACTGCTCCCGGGCCTGCTGGTATTTTGTTAACAGAAGATCATAGGCCCTTAATAAAAAATTACCGCATCCACAGGCTGGATCCAGTATTCTCAGATATGGATCTTCCAAAATATTGGCGTTCTTTAGTGTATTTTCTAAAATGAAATCAATCACTTCAGGAGGCGTATAATATACGCCTTGTGCCTTGCGCCCAGATGCCAATTGCTCATAAATATCGCCTAAACCGGCAGGCTGCCGCTTAAATTCAAAAAGCAAGCGAGCAACAGCCCCCAAGATATCCTCCGAGATTGCTGACAGATGAGCTTCAACCAGAACAGCCTGCACAGCTTCACTCATACTGCCTGCTTGTACAGCCCCATTTACCATCTTTTCGACATCGGTTTCACCGCGCAAAGCAAATAGGCATAGCTTCAGTATCACTTCTTCACTGTTGCTGTAACCTGCCTGAATAAGCAATTGTCGAATCGTCCGGCAGCAGGAATAAACCGGGTTCTGTTTAGCCATCGCCATGCACCAACCTCGTCTGTCAATCTCTTAGGCTTTAATTGTTTTGACAATCGTGTATTTTTTTTGTTTTTCCAAATCAAGCAGCTCGCCATCTATTGTCCGCACTACCGGACGTGAGCCGATATATTGACCAAGATAAATGACTTCAGCTTCCCGTCCATCACATAATTGAACAATGTTACCCAAAAAGTAATCTCGCACATTATTTAAGAACATGGTACATACGGTTGGATCCAATTTGCCGAACATTTCCTGTACTAATAACTCGACCACAGCAAAAGGTGCTATTTTTTTGTGGTATACGCGGTCGGATGTCATTGCATCATAAGCATCTGCAACAGCAATAATTTTGGCAAAGGGGTGGATTTTATCACCAGCTGTTTTTAACGGATACCCGGTCCCATCCATACGTTCATGGTGCTGAAGAATGCCGCAGAGAACCCCCAATGAAGCATTGGCATCCCGCTTGATTAATTGATAGCCACGGGTAGTATGCTGTTTCATGATTTCCATTTCATCAACAGTTAACTTCCCTGGTTTATTTAGTATTTCAGGAGGAATCTTCATTTTCCCAACATCATGAAGCAAACCCGCCAAAATAAGTTCTTTGAGATTTTGTCCGGTGTAGCCTAACCATCTGCCCAATAGCCCGCTGGCAACTGCAACGTTCATAGAGTGATGAAACGTATAATCATCCTGGCGGGGAACCATTTGCAAATGATTAATTACCCCAACTGATCCCGCCAAAGGCTCAATCATAGAATCTACCAGTTCGCGCATTTTCCTTACCGGCACTTCATTTGCAAAGTGCATGTTTGTAAATGACTGTTTGATAACATCTACTGTTTGAGAATAATCGGCAAAAAACTCCTGCTGAATCAGCGAGTCTGGTCCTTCCTGCCATGGCAAACTATCATCGCCATTTTGCTTTATCAGCAAATACGTTATTCCCCAATAGTCCAAACGTTCAATCAGACTAGGCGTTAGTATCGTTCCTTCGCCAAGTACAACTTGACCGTCATTTGTGAAAACAAGCTGTCCCACTTCCATACCTGGCTTAACATTCTTCAGGCTATATCGTTTGATTTTGTTTCCCATCTTTCTCACCTCTAAGCCTTGCCAGCTAGACTGACTTTAAATGTATTGCCACATTGTATCACTATAGGATTATATAAGTTGTTGTACAGCTTATTTCCTGATTGCCTGTGCCAGTACCTCTTGCAGAATGGTTTTTAATGGTATATTATGCTCTTCGGCAATTTTACGGCAATCTTCAAATTCGGGAGCTATATTGCTGATTTTATTTTTATAAGAACTTACTTTTACAGCCGCTTCTCCCCAGGAGGTTGCAACCATTTTCATCTCTCGCTCCGCAATTTGTCGCTGAACAGAATAGTACCGGATACCAATTGTTGACGTTTCGGCAAATAAGATAGACACAATAGATTCGAGAAGCGGGGCGGCAGCTAATACAGAAAGAGTAATTGCCGGCCGGCCTTTCTTCATAACGATCGGCGTCATCCATACATCCCGTGCGCCTTGAGCTAAGAGCTTTTCAATCACATATTCATATACTTGAGGATTTAAATCATCAATATTTGCTTCAATAACCTGCATTTGTCCTTCTGCCTGCTGCTGAATTTCGCCAACATACATGCGCAGTACATTAGGGAAATCAAGATCCCATCCACCAGCTCCATAACCAATCGTATGGCTAAGAAACCCTTCAGGTACAGCACCAAATCCACTGCCCAAAGCAGCTAAAAAGGCAGCTCCTGTTGGAGTAACCAACTCTTTTTCCGCACTTCCGTTATAGTAGGGTATATTGCGTAATAACTCAGCAGTAGCAGGAGCAGGCACAGGCATCTGTCCATGGCTGCACTGCACAAAGCCACTACCTGTTTGTAAGCGCGAAGCATAAATTTTTTCTATTCCCAGGTAGTTCAAACAGAAAGCTGCTCCAACAATATCAATAATTGAATCAATGGCACCTACTTCATGGAAATGAATTTTATCGACTGTTGTTCCATGAACTTTGGCCTCGGCTTCGGCCAATCGTAAAAATATTTTTTTACTGTTATCTTTTATTGCCTGCGCTAGAGTAGACTGATCGATAATTGCATAGATATCCAATAAATACCGGTGGTGGTGGTGATGCTCGTGATGATCGTCATGATGGTGATGCACAAGCCTCACATCAGCATGTACCGCGGTAATCCCCTGTTTAACTACACGTTCGATCTCTAATTCATAGCCTGATAAATTTAATCTATCAAGTGCGCTGCGCAGTTTTTCCTCAGGAACTCCTGCATCCAAAAAAGCGCCAAGCAGCATATTACCGCTAATTCCGGCAAAACAATCAAAGTAAATTGTTTTCAAGTTATTCACCTCATTTTATTAATCATGCTGGCCAGGCGGCCTGCACCGAAGCCGTTGTCAATATTGACTACAGCCACACCGGCAGCACAACTATTCAGCATCGTCAGCAGCGCCGCTAATCCTCCGAAGTTAGCCCCATAGCCTACACTGGTCGGAACTGAAATAACCGGTTTCGCAGCCATTCCTCCCACTACACTGGCAAGTGCTCCCTCCATACCGGCAGCAACAACAATTACATTTGCCTGTTCAATCACTTCCCGCTGGGCAAGTAAGCGGTGAATTCCGGCAACTCCCACATCATATACACGTTTAACACGATTGCCCATAATTTCGGCCGTAAGAGCCGCCTCTTCCGCAATGGGCATATCACTGGTTCCGGCTGTCATAACTAAAATAAACCGCGAATCCTCAATGATTGCCGGCTGCCTTTCTATACATATTAATCGTGCCAATTCATGGTAACAGGCCTCAGACACTTTTGCTTTTACTGCTTCAAACATGCTGCGTGAAGCACGGGTTCCTAAGACGTTCGGGTTGCGCTCGGCTAGATGTTCAATAATTGATGCTACCTGCTCAACTGTCTTCCCTTCACAATAAACGACTTCAGGAAATCCCTGACGAACAGCCCGGTGATGGTCTATTTTTGCATACCCCAGATCCTCAAATGGCATAGTACGCAATTGTTCCATTGCTTCTTCCAAACTAGCCTGTCCACTTTGAAAAGCCAGCAGGAGATTTCGCACTTGATCAGCATTCACTGACAGTCACCTCATTATCCACCCTATTACATATTTCATTCTTTCATCAAGTTGTACCAACGTTATGTCCGCTTCATTTATTATTTACTCTCGCCTCAAAAAACAAAGACATAATTCCAACCGGAATATGCCTTTAGACACAACTCCTGTTTCATTGCGACAATTGCTAATCCTACTCTTAGTATAATTTTACCTTTAACGGCAAAAATCCTGTTTGAAATTAGATGGAGTCAATTAATTTTGTAATTGAACCGGTCGGGAAACTAGGATAAATGTCTCTAAGCTCTCAATTATTTTCAATTGTGTTTCTTCAAGCAGACAGATGCCTTGTGTAAGCAGCATGATGTGAGGATTGATACGGATTTTAGGTTCTCTGGCCGCGAGCTCCAAATGACTAATAGCTATCTCTAATTGTTCAGCAGCAGCTAATACTTCACTGTCCAATAAGCGCTCCAATATCGCATAATGATAAATTTGAATAGAATGAATTGCCCTCCCATACCCTTCACTACCTGCCTGATTCTGCATGAAAGTGGTAAAATGGGCTGTAAAATCCTGAAACTCGGCGCTAGCGGCAATATTAAAATCAGAACAAATCTGATATAGTAAGCGAGCAACTTGGTTTATATAGGTATTTTGTACTTGCATAAGTGTTAAGATGCTATAAAAATCCTTGTTGCTATCCACCCCTTCACCTCCTATTTCTCCAATACCTACTATATCTTATTCACTATCTACCCGTTATGTATACAACAGGGACAAGGTAAAAAGAAAAAGAGCCGCTTGGGCTCTTTTGAGGCGCAATTTACTTTATGGCTTCTGGGTTTACACAAGTGAAAGGTTTGCCGCCTTGCAGTACGGCAATGATGTTTTCTGCGGCAATTTTGGCCATCGCATTACGGGTTTCGACAGTAGCATTACCAAGATGAGGGCAAAGGATAACATTATCCAGAGCTAAGAGTGCTGGCGTTACCTTGGGCTCAAACTCATACACATCAAGAGCCGCACCTGCAATGACCTTAGTTTTCAGAGCTTCCGCTAAAGCGGCTTCATCAATTAGGGGACCGCGGGCCGCGTTAATCAAAAATGCTGTTCTTTTCATTTGCCCTAGCTGCTCCGCTCCGACCATATGCTTTAACGAGGGATTATAACTCAAATGAAAGGAAAGGAAATCTGCCTGCTTGATAACATCCTCCAAAGGCATGTATTGAAGACCAAGTTCGTCTTCTACCTCAGCCGATTGACGAGTACGGCTGTAATAAATAATTGGCATATTAAAGGCTTTGGCCCGTTTGGCTACTGCTTTGCCGATGTTTCCCATTCCAACAATACCAAGTGTCTTTCCACTTACTTCAACTCCCAGGTGAAACAACGGCGCCCAGCCGGTAAATTTGTCTGCTCTGGTGGTTTTATCACCTTCCACAATACGGCGTGCTATTGCAAGCATCAGGCCAATTGTCAAGTCTGCTGTAGCCTCTGTGGAAACATCCGGGGTATTCGTAACAGGAATTCTCCTCAGCGTAGCCTCATTAACATCAATATTATTATAGCCAGCACCAAAATTAGCAATGACCTTTAAGTTAGGGTTTGAACGGATAATATTTGCATCTATCGGATCAGACAGCAGCGACAGCAATGCATCCTTTCCTGCCACTCCCGCCATAATTTCTTCTTTGGTCAATAGTCGTAACTCATTATGCATTGTCACGTCAAAATGTTGGGATAACATTTCAAAAGCAATGTCTGGTATTTTTCCTGATATAAACACTTTTTTCCTCAAAATCAATCACCCTTTCTGACTAAAGTTATAATACTGCATTATAAAATTATATAATCACAGTGTCAAACAACCGTAAGCGGCTAGCAGGATTCAGGCCCACCATACAGAATAAATAATTAAATTCTCTTAGGAGGTATTTTATGCTGACAATTACTCCACAGGCTATCCAATATATAAAAGAACGAAACAATGCCATTTATCTGGAACTTCCGCCTGTTATCGATTGTTGTATGCATTTGCAGGAAGCACCGATGATCAATTTGGGCAATCCCCCGAAGCCTGAGTGTCACGAAAAGCTGGAAATCAGCGGAGTAACCGTTTACCTCCCTCACAATCTACCAACTATCCCTTTAACCATCATCATAACTAGTTTTTTAGGCTTTAAGAGATTAGCAATCGAGGGCTGGAAACTAGCGTAATAAAGGAGCTGTACTGAACATCCGTTTCAGTACAGCTCCCTTTTGTTAAATGGATAACATAAGGGAAAGATCATATAAGGACAGGTCGATACCCCGTTTAGAGGAAAAAGCAGTATCATAGTCTACAGTTACCAACTCACCTTTGCTTGTTCCGACAAGGCAATTTGTCTGCTCTGCTAAAATAGCATCAACAGCCTTAGCTCCCATCCGGCTGCCCATAATGTTATCCATGGCACTGGGAGCACCGCCGCGCTGGATATATCCCAATACGGTAACATGCGGTTTATACATCGTTCGTCCGCCGATTTGAGCCGCAATATCAAAGCCATTGCCTGCCCCTTCGGCCACCATGATAATACTGTATAGCTTGCCACGGGCATGACTCTGGTGCAGCCGCTGGCAAAGTTCCTCAATATCAGTCGGTTTTTCCGGCAGCATAATCGCTTCTGCACCACAGGCCAAACCGGCCATAAGGGCAATATGTCCTGAGCTGCGCCCCATCACCTCTACAATGGCGACCCGCTCATGAGAAGCTGCCGTATCACGGATTTTGTTAACCGCCTCTAGCACTGTATTTAGTGCCGTATCAAAGCCAATTGTATACTCAGTGCCGCACATATCATTATCAATAGTTGCCGGTAAAACCATTGTTTGAATACCGGCTTGCGTGAGTTTTTGTGCACCAGCCATAGAGCCATCGCCACCGATGACAATCAATGTGTCAATGCGGTGATCCTTTAAATTGCACACAGCTTTAGAAAAGCCGCCATTCGTTTTAAAAGCCTCACTGCGAGCTGTTTTCAGCATTGTCCCGCCATACCCGATAATCCCTGCAACCGAGTGAAGAGACATAGGCCTAAAATCACCATTGATTACACCTTCATAGCCTCTTTCTATACCAAACACGTCCAAGCCATGATAAATACCTTTACGAACAACAGCGCGAATAGCTGCATTCATACCAGGAGCATCGCCACCACTGGTCAAAACGGCAATTCGTTTCATACCTTACCTCCTCACATACTGATAGTTTCTTGGCTGTTCCGATTTTTTATGTACAACCGGAATCTCTCAATTAGTAGATATACTAAAGGAATAACAATTAAAGTTAAAAAGGTCGATGTTACGAGACCGCCGATCAGCACCACTCCCATTGAAGAACGGAGCTCTGCTCCGGCACCGATTCCCAATGCAATGGGAATCATCCCAAAGATCATGGCCAAAGTGGTCATAATGATTGGTCTGAGGCGCACCATACCAGCCTCAATTAACGCCTCTGTCAACGGCATGCCCTGCTGCCGCAGTTGATTCGTATAATCAACAAGCAATATAGCATTTTTTGTAACAATCCCCATCAGCATGATGACACCAATTAATGACATAATATTGATTGTTTTACCCGAAACCAGCAGCCCGATAATAGCCCCTATTAAGGAAAAGGGCAGCGATAACATAATGGTCAAGGGATGAATAAAGCTCTCAAATTCAGCTGCTAATACCATATATATGAGGATAATACCCAGAATAAGAGCTTTCAAAATTTCTTTAAAAGCATCCTGCATCGATTGAGCCTGTCCGACAAGGCGGAACGAATAGCCTAGTGGAAGATTCATCGTAGGAATAAATTCTCTCACCTTGGCAATTATTTCACCAGGTGATGCCCCCACCGCATTGGCGTAGACAATGACCTGGCGCTGTCTTCCTTCGCGATCAATCTGAGTAGGCCCTGAAGACAATTTAACCTGTGCAATATCGCCTAAGCGCACAAAGGTACCCGAAGCAGTAGAAATTCTGAGATTCTCCACATCGTGAATACTTAACCGAAAATCAGGATGCAGCCGCACTCGTATATCATAATCATTATCACCGATATTGTATTGATTCTTGGTGGTTTTTCCAAGAAAAGCCATTTGAATGACATCGCCTGCAACGGAAGCATTAATACCAATATCTCCCATACGGGCCGGATCAATCCGAATTTGTACCTCCGGCTCTGACTGTTCACTGGAAATATCCACATCAGTCGTTCCTGGAATTTGTTTGATATGATCAGCAAGCTCCTGCGCATAGTGGTTCAGTAATTCCAGTTCTGCGCCGCGCAAGGCAACCTGCACGGGGCGAGTATCCCCTCTGCCGACGCCTTGAGTGCTTTGCACTGCAACTTTAACAGCCTGGACATTACGAAATTTCATACGCAATTCATCCATGATCTGCATCATCGATCGTTTCCTGTCACCTGCGTCGACAAGCCGAATACCAATCATCGTCCGATAGGTCTGCCGGTTTGTGCCGATAATCATAAACGCTGATTTAAGTTCAGGAATGGAGAGTACTTCTTTCTCGATGGGAGACGAATATTCTTTCATTTTATCAATAGAAGTACCTGCAGGAGCAGTGGCAATAATATTAAATTCGCCTGAATCATACGTTGGCTGAAACTCCACTCCCAGAAATGGCACTAGCGCGGCATTAATAAATAATGATAATACAGCTAATGCAACCATCTTTTTAGGGCGTTCCAGAGCCCAGCGCAGAATCTGACCGTAAACATTACGAAAAGCAACAAAACCCCTTTCCCATTTATCAAGGAAACGCTGCAGACAGGAAGCTTGTTTTTGCTCACCATGATTAGTCAACCAATATGCTGACAGCATTGGGGTTAAAGTAAAAGCGCCGAATAGGGAAAAAGCCACCGCGAAGGCAATAGTCAGACCGAACTGCTTAAAAAACTGCCCGATGATTTCCCCCATATTCGCAACAGGCACAAAAACTGCCAAAATGGATAAGGTTGTCGCCATAACTGCTAAGGCAATTTCTGTTGTACCGTCACGAGCAGCCTCAAAGGCAGACTTGCCCTCCTCCAAATGGCGATAAATGTTTTCAATAATAACAATTGCATCATCAATCAGAATGCCGACTGCCAAGCTTAGCCCCATTAGTGACATGGTGTTTAACGTAAAATTCATTGTCTTAAGCAAGAAAAAGGTTGCAATAACGGAAGTTGGAATGGCAATAGCACCAATTAATGTAGCCCGGCTATTCTGTAAGAACAAATAGGTAATCGCCACGGCAAGCAAGCCGCCAAAAACAAGTGAAACCAGTACGTCCTCAACACTATCGCGAATGTATACCGATCCATCGCGGACTGTCAGTACCTGAATATCAGGCGGTAATACACGCTGCTGCATATCTTCCATGGCTTTTTTAACCCGCTCAGCAACATCAACTGTATTTGTGCCAGATTGTTTTTGGACAGAAACCATAACACTAGGCGTACCATTAGCCCGGGAATAGACTCTTTCTTCCGACCAACCATCTTCAATTGTTACTACATCGCCTAACCGGACCAGATGGCCGCCCTGATTCGCTACAATAATATTTTTTATATCCTGAATGTCTTTGTATTTGCCAATTGTCCTGACTGTCAACTCCAGTCCTCTGTCATTAACGCGGCCACCGGGAGTATTGCTATTCTGGGTATTGACAATGTCCAGAATTTGTTGATAGGTAATGCCATAGGCTTCCAATTTGCGCGGATCCACTAGCAGCTGAATCTCCCTGTCGGACGCACCATAAACATCAACTTGGCCAACCCCATCCAGGCGCTGGAGTTCATCTTTTACGATATCAACGGCTACTTTGCGAATATCACCTCTGCTTCTCGCATCAGAAACAAGGCTGAAATAGACGATTGACTGTGAGTTAGGATCAAAGCGCTGCACGACAGGCTCATCAACCTGCTCCGGCAAGCGCTTGCGTACACTCGCTACTTTTTCCCGTACTTCATTAGCAGCTAGCTTAGGGTTAGTTCCAAACTCAAATTCAATAGTCGTCTGCGAAACACCCTCGCGGGATACGGACGACAACGTTTTGATACCCGCCACTGAACTAACAGCATCTTCAACTGTCTTGGTTATTAAGCTTTCCATTTCTTCCGGTGAAGCACCGGTATAAGTCACTGAAACGGTAACAATCGGAAAATCAACATCAGGATTCAAATCAATCCCCAAAGTCGGATATGCTCCCAGACCAAAGACTACCAGCAGCATAACAAGCATGGTAGTAAAGACCGGCCGTTTAATAAATGTCTCTATATTCATTACTTGGCACCAGCCTTGGCACCGGCAATGACAGAGCCATCTTTCACTTTATTATGACCGGCTGTGATAATGACGTCTCCTTCTTGTAAGCCAGCCAAAACCTCAGCATACCCTTCACCAACGTACCCAAGCTTCAGAACACTTTGCTGTGCTACCCCCTGGGCATTTACGACAAATACCGTCTTTTGATCCTCTTTCATAACTAGAGCACTTTCCGGTACGGCAATTACATTTTTTCTAGCCTGAACCGGCGTAGATACATTGGCAAAAATACCGGGTTTCAACTCGCCTTGCGGGTTAGGAATAGTAATTTCTGCCGTAAAGGTGCGCGAAGGTGATGCTGCTGCAGGCGATAACCGAGTAATCACTCCGGAAAACTCTTTGTTCCCCAATGCACTTACAAGTACTTTTACTGTTGATCCGATAATGATATCCTGCATCTGAGCTTCGCCAACAGTAGCTTTCGCCAGCAGTGAGCTGGTATCGGCAAGTGTTACAATTGTCGATCCGCTTTTTGTATAATATCCGGATTGTACGAATCTTTTAATAACAACACCATTACGGGGAGCAGTAATATTGGCATTTTCCAGTCGCGCCGTCAATAAAGACATATTCCCTTCAGCCGACCGAAGCTGCCCTAACGCTAGATCCCTTTTAATACGCATAGTGTCCAGTGTTTGCAGGGAAACAGCGCCTTGTTTCGCAAGAGCGTCATTTCTGCGAAGATCCAGTTCAGCCTGCTCTAATCCTGCCTGGGCAGTCAATAAATTTCCCTCTGCCTGTATGACTTGTGCTGCAAGTTCATTTGTATCTAGTGTTGCAACAATATCACCGGCTTTTACCCCATCACCTTCCTCTACTACCAGCCGGTCAATACGTCCGTCTACTTTGGACGATATATCCGCACTCCATACCGGCTCAAGATTAGCGGAAAATAGTAATGTGGGTGTAATGTCACGGCGTGTTACGACTGCAGTTTCAACTGCAACTGCCCGGCCTTGTGTTGCCTTGTCGGCTCGGTCCTTATTGGCAGCCAAGTTTGTGTAAATTCGATAGCTGATGGTTAGTGTCAATATAAGGAATACAATAATTGCGCCAATCATTATTCTTTTGTTCTTAAATGCCAATCTGCTCATCCTCCAGATAGAATACCATTATCCGGTAAGTATTCGACTGGCCATTTGACTCTCCTGCCTGAACCGAAATTTTAACATTAGAAAAAGACTTAGCTTATGCCAAGTCCTCATTATCGCTGAATATTAACTTTTCCCCTTTAAATAGCCACTTTGACGAAGAAACACAATAATCCTTTCCGCAACCTGGTGAGGCGATAATACGCTTGTATCGATAATAAAATCTGCCTTTTGGTATATACCGACACGCTGCTCCAGCAAAGCTGCCACTTTTTCGCGAGGATTTTCACAATCCAGCAGGGGCCGTATCCCTTTGCGCCTGCCGGTCCGTTCAACAATTGTATCTACTGATGCAGTCAGTGACACGATTATTCCATTTGCTTTAAGCTTATTGAAATTATCGGGGTCCAATACTGAGCCGCCGCCTGTAGCAATAACACTATAGGAATAGCGGGCCACCTTAGCAATAATTGCTTTTTCCTTTTGACGAAACGCGAATTCTCCATGTAACTTGAAATATTCTGCCACCGTCATATTACACTCTAGCTCGAACTTGCGGTCAATATCCACAAAAGGGCGGCCTAACCGGCTGGCTAGTAGCCTACCCGTACTGGTTTTTCCTGTTCCCATAAATCCGATTAATACAACATTTTTCACTGCATCACCTCTGCACTGCTGCTCATAGTTTGTTACTTTTGTACACCAGGAACAGCACCAGATGCAAGTCCATAGGTATAAACCTGCACGGTTATCTTACCCTCAATAACACCTGGTTTAACCTGAACAGCAAGCGCTGCCGCAGAACTAAAACGCTGCATTCCCTCCAGCCGCTGGAAAAAATCCAGCATTTGAAAGTAATCTCCTTTGATTGTCATAGTAACAGAAAATTCACGATATCCATTTTTAGGCTCAGCCTGATTAGGAACAATCTCAGCTACTTGAACGCCACTCAATTGAGCAGCTTGCTCAGCTTGTATTAGAAAGCTTGCAATATCGGGATCATTTGGCAAAAGCTGATCAATAAACAGCAGTTTTTTATCCAACTCAGCTAAGTATTGTGTTCCATCAGGATGAGCAATGCCATAACCTTGAATTAGCTGTACGGCTTGCCTGGCAGCAGCCAAATCAGCCCGCAGACCTACAATTCTTTCTTGCTGAGGAAACCATAATGCTGCAAGAAACAGATAAATACTTGCCAGACAAATGATAATCCCTGCCAGAGTCCTGCGCCTAAACAGTAATTTAGCAATAGTACTTTCCATTTTTACAGCCCCTTGATTTTAACGGAAACCTCAAATCGTAAAGTATCAAGCATCATTTCCTGTTCAGCCTTTATCAGTACCATGTCGGTAAAAAGACTGTCCTTTGCAAGTTTTTTCAGGAAAGCAGCCACCTCAGGATAATTAGCTGCCTTGCCTTTAATCAGCAACAAATTTTCATTACCTGCCGACACCTCCGTCAGCCAAACCTGTTCAGGAACAACAGTTCCTAAATGGGCAAAAACGGCATGCCATGATTTTCGTTCCTTCGTCAAGGCAGTAAGAATAGCATTTTTATTTATTATAGCTTGCTGCTTCTGATCGGCTGCAAGCATCTTTTGCTGTGTAGGGCGTAATAATTCATATTGATTGCGAGCTCGCTGCAAGTCCTGCTGCAGCGTTAGTTCCGTATAAAGTCCATAACCGTATAGACTGACTAGTAGCAGACCTACAAAAAAAATACTGACTCTTATTGCGCGCTTGAGGGGAATTTCAATACTTCTCTCCTCGGGAGGTAACAAATTGATTTGAATCATCTGTCTTCTCCTCCTCTCAAGGCTAAGCCAATTGCAACGGCAAACTGGGGGAAAAGATCGTTCAAACGCTCTTGTTCTACGTTCCCTGACGGTACTAAGCTGCGTAAAGGCTGATGCAGCTGAACGGGCAAGTCCAATTGAGAAGCAATATAGTGCGATAAATTTTTGAGTTTAGCGCCACCTCCGGTCAAAAAGAGATTGTTGATAGATGCATCAGGGTTTTGATTTTGATGGTATTCTATGGTTCGGCGCACTTCCCGGATTAACTCCCCAGCCACCAGTTCCACTTGGCTCTGCTTGTCCAATTGTTGAACAGGCAATTGCTCTTGGAGGAAGGAGTCTGTCTGGCATTGTTTTACGTGCTCCGCATCCTGATAATCTAAGGATAAGTCATGCATAATCGCTTCCGTAAAGCGCCTGCCACCTATTCCGATAGCGCGTATTACCGCTGGACTGCCTTGCTGAAAAGCAGTGATTTGGCTTAGTTCACAGCCCAAATCAATAACAACTGAATTGGCCGCTCCCTCCAGCGTACGATAAGAGGCCAGTGATTCTATTTCAACTGCAAGGGGTTTAAGTCCAATAGCTTTTATAGTTGAAATTATTGGATTGATGGTATTACGAAGTACAGCAACAATCAGCACTTTCATTTCCAGATTTGATTTTGTTTTGCCGGCAATAGCAACATCATAATAATAGCTCCCAGCCTCATAAGGAACGTATTTTTCTACATTCCATTTCATAGCTTCCCGTAATTCCTTTTCAGCCATTGCCGGAAATAAAACTTCTCTGGCAAAAATTGACCGGCTGCCCAGTGACAGGACTACATTCCTGGCACTCGCACCACAGCTAGACAATAATTGACGCAGTAAGTCCTGAAATTCTTTACTGTCGGCAATACTGCCATCAGCGAGCAAACCAACGGGTATTGGAAGAAGCCCTATCGCCAGCAGTTGCTGCTGCTGACGCTGATTAGACACTTCTGCCAGCTTTACGCTTTCAGTACCAATATCAATTCCTATTACTCTTTCTTCATGTCCGGTAAATAGTCGCTGAAACCTGGTAAACATATTAATTACTGGCTAGTCTCAGTATGATGAGGCTGGGTATTAACAATTTTTATAGCATTGGAAATGGCAGTGAGAATATCGATAGTAAACTGTTGCTCCAGAGCCTTGATACGGGTATAGGTTTGGCCTTTCTCAGTAGCAACATAGCGAGGCGGAAGAAAATTGAGCGCTAACGCTATGATATCGTAGCGGCATTTTTCACATTTGCAAATCCCACTATGTGCAGCTATGATCTCATCAACTTGCTGCCATACGAGACTTTCCATATAGTTCTTTACTTCCATAATGAAATCCTCCTCATCTTATCTGTGATTTTTCCAGGCTACGACTTGGAATCCGTGGCTTACCATACCATTGACAATTACTCTTCCTTTAGCAATAATACGGCCATTTAGCACCGTACCGGCTGTCACTTGTGAATCATGACTGCCTAATGCAACAAGGGTAAGGCTGGTACTTTCATGCTGATTAACAGTTACAGTGCCACTGGTCACAATGGTTATCGGACCTCTACATTTCGCTCCATTGTTGATGGTTACATTTCCTTTTGCATATATGATTACGGGCTCGCTTGTAACATTATCAATTGTTCCGCCTACAGAAAAATCTTTGTCCGTATAGTATTTTGCTGCACGTAATGTTACCGTTTCCAGATTGCTGATAATAGGGTTAATCTGCGGCTTATTCATATAATCAATTATTCCGAACGAAGGCATTGGCTCTTGGCTGTGAGGGCTACTGCTGCCACTGATCGCGTGACTGCCGGCAATGCTGCCTGCTGCGGCAGCATTACCTGTGATTACTCCTTGACCTTCCACAACTATATCAGAGCCTGAGTAAACTGCGTTTTTGTAAATACCTCCAGTGCCGCTGCCGCCAATTGTCAGCAGCCCGACTGTTCGCGCCGCCTTGCTGACTGAAATGACACCAACGGATGTAATCGTCCGGCTGCCCTTATCCTGTGGAAAGTCAGGATTTGCAATGCTTATCTGGTAGTTCCCTGTAGTAGCACCGCTGTTTTTGGTTGAAGAAACAGCTTTATATTCACCTGTAGTTTGTATGTTAGTGATTACTACGCTATTTTCCTTCTTTAGTTGGGTAATAGCCCATAAAGCACCGGCTTCAGCGAGATATTGTGCTGCTATTCCATCCCGATAACCGGCAGCAATGGCGCCTTCTGTCGAACTAAGTACAGCAGCAGCAGTACCAACTATCGCCAGCATGGTCATAACAATAAGCGCCGTAATCGCGGCGCTTCCCCGGCTCTGCTTTAAAGCAACAAACAATTTATCTCCCCCTTGCTACTTCAGATATTCTGAAATACCAACTACTGCTGTTTGCACCACAATTTTTTGTCCAGTAAAGGTATCAACAGCTGTAAGATGAAGAAATACCGTCTGACCCTGCACCTCAAACAGTGCTTTTGATGCTCCATAATCACCATAAATTAATACATTTGCTGACTTCTGTATATTGACACCCGTTACGGGCTGAGGATTATCATTACTCAGCAAATTATACAAAATATGGGTGTTCGTATTTAATCGATACCCGCTTTGACGCCCCTGCGAATCAATAAAAGACAGCTCATTGTCATTTTTCTTCGTAATATTCCTGCTGAATTTCAGATCGCGTACCATACTGTCTATAGCCAAACGTGCGGTTTGCTGTACTTCACTCTGGCTGCTGCTTCTGTGCCATGACACAATTGAGGCTGAAAATAAAGGTACAAGTGCAGTGAGAAGCAATCCGGTTACGGTTAACCAAATCATCGCTTCAATCAAAGTAAAGCCTGCTTGCTTAGTGGCAATTCTAGACATGTTCCCCCCTTTATTCACGACCAATAATTAACGCTTCGAAAAAAC
The DNA here is from genome assembly GCF_032013335.1 of Anaerospora sp. Lineage (NCBI taxonomy): Bacteria > Bacillati > Bacillota > Negativicutes > Selenomonadales > Sporomusaceae > Anaerospora > Anaerospora sp. Next base: position 47,665 of record NZ_DALZUO010000011.1, read on the forward strand.
TGCCGTCATCTCTATATTGTCGTCTGAGTTCCTGCTCCAGGCTACAACCACTCTTATCTGAACTAAATCAGCACTGTCTTCCGGACATTTACTTGCCAGACTAGCCAGCGTATATGTCGTATTATTCAAAAGCACGGTATTATTTGCTTCAGATTGCCAGTCTGCGCCTAATTTTACTTCTCCGGTTTCAGGAATTGTTAACTGATTCCACGCAACTGCGGTGCTTCTGCTTTTCAGATATTCTAACTGCTTTTGCGCCAAGCTCGCAGCAACAGTGTATTTCCCTGCGCTGATATTGCTTTTTACCGACTGCATCAAGAGGCTTGCAGCGGCTGTTACTGCTATAGTTATGATCACAACGGCAATCAGTACTTCAATCAGCAAGAACCCTCTCTGCTTATTCATCTAGTGCTAACCTGCCTTTACTCGATGCGTACCCTCCCCGTTTGAGCCTGAATAATAATCCGTTTAGTCCCCCTACCATCTACCCGGGCTAGCGCAATGGTCATGTCTGTTCCTTGCTTTGGTATGCCATTATTAGTAAAACTAATGGTTGTCGCTGACCCGCTAACTCTTACTGTCCTAGGAAAGGTACGCTTTGGTTGAATTACTTTGGTATTTAACGCTGTCACATACCCATAAGGACTGGTATTTATGAGATAAAATTCCGGGGTAGTTCCAGCACAATTAATGGAAAGCTGCTGTACTAGCCGCAAGTCGGCAGCAAGTTCGCGGGCGGCTATATTTAAATCTTGCTCTGCTAGCCAATCACCCATCTTAGGGACAGCAAGAGCTGTAACAATAGCGATAATAGCTACAACAATGATTAATTCAATCAACGTAAACCCTTGCTCTTTTACCGTCTGTTTCATCAGAATTTCTCCAAATACCAAGTGATAAGCCTGTTACCGTACAGCATAGCAATAAATGCCCCTACAGCAAGACAGGGGCCAAAAGGGATAACATCTTTACCGCTTTTCACTTTAAAAGCGATTAACAGCATACCGCTTATCCCTCCTACTATAAAGGCTAACAAAAGAACTAATACCGTATACGGTACCCCCAGCCAAAGGCCCAACACGGCAGCAAATTTTACATCGCCCAATCCCATACCACCATTGCTTACTATAACAATCGCTAGCAATATACCTCCGCCAACTGCACTTGCAAGAACCATCTCTCCAACCGGAATATCCTTCAGCCAAAGCTGTATAGCTGCACCAAATCCTGCTAGCCAAACAAGAATTTTATCTAAAATCAGTTGGTGATCATAGTCAATAACCGTAATCACAATTAAATATGATGAAAAAATGAGTGCACTTATCAGTTCAAACGAAAGTCCCAGTACTCTGTAACACCATAGAAAAATGCATCCACTCACTAACTCTATAAATAGATAACGAGTAGGCAGACGCCCATGACAATAGCGGCAACGCCCTTTTATCAGAAGATAGCTTAGTACAGGAACTAGATCCTTTACCGCCAGTTTAGTCTTACAAAGTAAGCAATGTGATGCCGGAAAAACGATTGATTGCTCCCGGGGAATACGATAAGCACACATTACTAAAAAACTGCCAAAAACAGTACCGATTAAAAAAAATACTACCTCCATACCATCACAACTTTCACTGAATCAGTCTGCCGTTATTCCTTAGCTGCATATCACCAAGCAGTGTAACCCACACTTCCCGGGGAACGTCTTACTGTCGTACCGCCACTGTTATCGATGCTCGTCCCCGTTACCGTATAGCCGGTTTCAACCGTTGCATATACAAGAGCAGTCCCTGTCGAGTCTTTAGGCCACTCAGTTAGGTAATTCGAGAAAGCTGCAGTGTTCTCAGGATAATTACCCTTTGCCGCATAATATTGCATCACCACACTGTCAACAGTGCGCAAGTCTACCCGTAATCGTGCATCCTTTGCAGCATTTGCCGATTGGCTAAACTTGGGAATAGCAACTGCCGATAAGATTCCAATAATAGCAATTACTACCATCAATTCAATTAGTGTAAAACCACTTTGCCCTTTCCTTCTCCACCTCAGATCCATTACTCTTTTCTCCTCTCACTTTTATCTCATTGCCTTCCCACAGCACTTACGACCTCAAACATAGGCAGTACGACTGCAATTACAATTAAACCAATTATTCCGCCTAAAAAACCAACTAACAGCGGTTCCAGCATACTACTTAAGCGCGTAACAATGTCATCCACATCTTCTTCGTAAAAATCAGCTATTTTCTCCAGCATTTTATCGATTTCTCCCGTCTCCTCGCCGATTGCTATCATCTGGATAACCAAGGGAGGAAATACACCGCAATTGCTTAAGGGCGCAGCTAGCCCCAAGCCCTGTCTAATGCCCTGCATAGCAATAGTCAGAGCAGCAATTACACTGCTGCTGCCTGTGGATTTTTGGGCCACCTCAATAGCGCTCAATAATGGAACACTCCCCCGCAGCAGCGTACTCAGTGTGCGGCAGAAGCGTGCAATGACAATTTTCTTTCTCACCATTCCAAAAACAGGTATTTTGAAGCGAATGCTGTCTATCCCCTTCTTCATCTCTTCCTGCTTTGCCAGAAAACTAAGACCAAGACATAAAAGTAATAGCAGCGCAAAAATAGACATACCATTATTTCCCAGGAAATGGCTTGTTGTAAGTAAAACACGCGTAGGCAACGGGATTTCGAGGCTCATGTCTTCAAAAAGTTTCGTGAAAACAGGCAGTACAACTATCAGGATGAACGTAACCGACACTATCGCCAAACTGACAACTACAGCCGGATATGTCATCGCTGCCTTAACTTTTTCATTCAGCTTATGCTCTTTTTCATAATGTACTGCGAGTCGTCTGAGAATACTATCCAACACGCCTCCCAATTCACCGGCTTCTACCATCCTGATCATAAGCTCAGGAAATACGCGGCTGTGTTCGCTCATTGCAACGGATAATGGCGTGCCTTCCTGAACTTTTTTATGTACGGCCTGCAAGGCATTTTTTAATTTGCCGTTATACGTTTGTTCTATCAACACATTCAAACATACAAGCATCGGTAAACCCGCATCTATCATAACAGCAAACTGACGGCAAAAAACTACTAACGCTTTGACAGCAACAGGGGAAAGGCTTTGCAAAAATTCCCGCAGCAGCCACTCACGCCGCTGTTTCGTAATCTGCGTTACAAAATAACCTTTGCTATGAATAAAACTTGCAACAGCTGCCTCATTTTCAGCCACTATAGTGCCTGCTAAAACATGCCCAGTCCGATCCCTGGCCTTATAGCAAAATGTTTTAGCCACCTGCTCATCTCCTAACTCACCATTTTAGCTTGCTCCATTGATCAGTCTGCTAAAACTTTCCTGATCTATCATTCGGGACAAGGCTTCTTCATAGGAGATAATGCCTTGCTGATAGAGTTCCTGCAACGCTCTATCCATAGACCTCATTCCCGCTTTCGCGCTTGTCTGGATAACAGACATCATTTGATGACTCTTTCCTTCACGAATCAGGTTGCGTATAGCCGCAGTAGCGATTACTACTTCCATGGCTGCCACCCGGCCACCACCAGTGCAGCACGGCACCAGCTGCTGAGCTACTATTCCCTGCAGAGTTAATGACAACTGAATGCGGATTTGCTGCTGCTGATGAGGTGGGAATACATCAATAATCCGGTCAATTGTCTGAACGGCATCATTTGTATGCAATGTTGCCAATACTAAGTGCCCCGTTTCGGCTGCCGTAATGGCTATTCCCATAGTTTGGGCATCGCGCATTTCACCAACCAGGATAACATCAGGATCTTCCCTGAGAGCTGCCCTAAGAGCCGCAGCGAAAGATGGGGTATCCGTATTAACTTCCCGTTGATTCACTATGCTCCGCTTATGTTCATGCCAATACTCAATCGGATCTTCCAGAGTAATAATATGGCAGCTCCGTTCCCTGTTAATTAAATCGATCATGGCGGCCAAGGTTGTCGACTTGCCGCTGCCTGTCGCCCCGGTGATAAGAACAAGCCCGCGCAGTTTACGGGCCAAAGCTTGTACAGCTTCCGTTTGTACTAATTGTTCTATGGCAGGAATTTTTTCCTGAATTACCCTAATAGCAAGAGCGGTAAAGCCACGCTGCCGAAAAGAATTTATTCGAAACCTGCTTACTCCTTGCAGAGAAAAAGCAAAATCCAGTTCACCCTGTTGATGATATTTACAACGTTGCTCATCAGTTGTAATAGCCGCCAAACATTCATCTGTATCACTGGCTGATAATACTGGATGATCAGTAGGCATCAGACTGCCATCTAACCGTAAAACCGGTGGCATCCCCACTGTTAGATGGAGGTCAGAGGCACCTTTGGCAACCGCCTCCCGCAGTAACCTCTCCATTTTCATGTTATCGCACTCCTATGCTATAACCCTGTATAAGCTACCCGGATTACTTCATCTATTGTAGTAAGCCCCTCCATGACTTTATGAATACCATCTTCCCCCATTGTACTCATACCTGCCGACCGTGCTGCAGCTCCCAACTCATCACCGGCAGCACGTTTAGCGATTAATTTACGGATAGCTGCCGTTACAGGCATCACTTCATGAATAGGTATTCTCCCTCTATAACCAGTATAGCCGCAGTGAGCGCATCCCTCCCCCCGATAGAGGCGTACCTGCGCTGTTGGTTCCAGCCCCAAAAGCAGCCTTTCCCGCGAAGCTGGCTCTGGAGTGTAACTTTGCTTACAGTCGTTACAAATCAGCCTTACCAATCGCTGCGCCACCACGCCTAATACTGACGATGCTACTAAAAACGGCTCAATTCCCATATCAATTAAACGTGGTAACGCACCAGGCGCGTCATTGGTATGAAGTGTACTAAAAACCAAATGACCCGTTAAGGCTGCCCGAATGGCAATATCTGCAGTCTCCGTATCCCGGATTTCCCCTACCATAATGACATTCGGATCCTGCCGTAAAATAGAGCGCAAAGCATTAGCAAAGGTAAGCCCTGCCTTATTATTGACCTGAACCTGATTGATGCCGTCTAAAAGCATTTCCACCGGGTCTTCTACTGTAATAATGTTCTTATCCGCTGAATTTATATCTGTGAGCGTTGAATACAGCGTCGTTGTCTTTCCTGAGCTTGTAGGCCCTGTTACTAATAACATACCGTATGCATGACCAATAAGCTGGCGGAATCGTAAAAGGTTGTTATCCCGGAAACCTAGCTCCTTAATAGCAAGGACTGCATTGTCTTTATCAAGAATACGTATTGCAATTTTCTCCCCTAAAATGGTTGGCAAGGTAGAAATACGCAAATCAATGTCACGTCCCTGCTCCTGTACTTTGAGACGTCCATCCTGGGGCAGCCTTTTTTCGGCAATATCCAGTCCGCTCATAATTTTTATTCGCGATATTATAGCGGCATGAATAGACTTAGGAAGGCTGACCATTTCTCGGAGCACGCCGTCAACACGAAAGCGGACACGAATATGATTTGCTTCCGGTTCAACATGAATATCACTAGCTTGATCTTTAACAGCCTGACTGATAAGTGAATTAACAATGCTGACAACCGGCGCTTCATCGGCAGTCTGTATTTCCACCATGGCGGTCTGATCCTCGATGCGCAGTCGGTTAACCGCTTTATCAACAATTGCTTTAACTCCATACGCCTGCTCAATTGCGCGTAAAATCTCTCTCTCGGCGGCAATCACCGGCTGAACCTCACAGCCTGTCATCATATGTACATCATCAATGGCATCGAAATTAGTGGGATCGGTCATTGCGAGCGTGATTTGCCTGCCTTGCTTTTTGATGGGAATGACCTGATGCCGCTCTGCTAATGTTACAGAAATTGCATCAGCCACTTCCCTGTTAATTGCAATCTCTGCTAACGCTACCTGCCGAACGCCAAGCTGCAATTCCAGAGTCCGTATCATATGATCCTCTGTAATGTATCCCAGATGACGAATGACCCGCATAAGGCGCTCACCGGTTTCCTGCTGAATACGCAGAGCCTTTTCCAATTGCTCCTGCGTGAGTACTCCTGCTGCTAGCAACAAATCTTCAAGTCTTTTGTTCATCTTTATCATTGACCATCACCTTGCGGAGCAAATAAAAAACAACCAAGCAACATGCGTAATACACGGTTTGGCTGCGTAAATTATGGCTTTGCTCCATTACTTGTATTAGTATGTATAACGTGAATATTCTCACTAATAAAAAAGATTCCTGCTAAAAACAACAGGAATCTACAAAAATTTAACAATTATTCAAACATATCCCTTATTTGCTGTAATAGATTTTTTGCCATTACTTCATAAGGTGCAGGCACATTGGTCCATATTTGAAAAGCTAGAGCTCCCTGCCCCGCCAGCATTCCTTCACCTGTCACAATTTTATGTCCCCGTTCTTTAGCCTGCTGCAAAAAGCGAGTAGTCAGAGGATTATAGATCAAATCGCATACAACTGCATTAGGAGCAAGTGAAGACCATATAACCGGCGGCATTTCCTCACTATGGGGAGCCATTCCTAACGGGGTAGCATTGATTATTATATTGCAATCCGCTAGTTTCTGATTGAATTCCTCAGAGCACCAATCCATGCCGCTAACAGATGACTTTACATAGTGACTGGCTAAATCGCTTGCCTTAACTCCAGACCGGGCCGCTATTGTCACAAACTCTGCCTTAGCTGACAATAATGCATCCACTACTGCACGAGCTGCGCCGCCTGCTCCCAATAATACAACTTTAGCATCAGTTATAACTACGGCCTGTTCCTTAAGTGACCGTATAAACCCCATTCCGTCCGTATTATAGCCTATTAGTCTGCCTTGCACATTAACAATAGTATTAACTGCGCCAATTCTCCGGGCTCCCTCATCAATATCATCCAGATATTGCATAACAGCAACTTTATGTGGAATGGTAACATTAGCCCCTGCTAGGTTCAATGCCCGAATAGCTGCAACAGCCTGCTGCAAATCGTCAGGTTTAACTGCAAAAGGTACATAGGTATAGTCCAGCATAGTTTCCCTAAAGGCAGCATTATGCATAGCCGGAGACATCGAATGCTCTACCGGCCATCCCAATAACCCCACCACTCTCGTTGTTCCGCTAACGTTCACCGGTATAACTCCGGTCGGCGATCCTGCCATACCGACATCCCCTTGCGCACCTGTTCCACTATGCCAGTATCAAGTTCACCGTAAATAATCGCTTCCTCATCTGTGCCTTCAGCAACAATATCTCCATTTGGTGAAACGATCATAGAATGACCATAAAAAGTATTCTCCCGGTGCTGTCCTACACAGTTTACTGCACAGATGTAAATTTGGTTCTCAATCGCCCTAGACTGAATGAGCGTACGCCAATGGCTTCCACGGGAAGCAGGCCATTCAGCGGGAAGAAAAATGACAGTCGCTCCATCTTGCGTTGTGGCACGGAATAATTCTGGAAAGCGCAAATCGTAACATATCGTTAAGCCGCCGGTTGTATGTTGCAGTTCAAAAGTACACCGCTTACTGCCTGCGGCAAAAAAACGCTGCTCTCCCATGAGATTAAATAGATGTACTTTTTGATAGTCGCCAATAATTTCGCCAGCTGGATTAATGACAAAAGCTCCGTTGTAGATTTTCCCGTCTCTGCGGTAAGGCAGCGAGCCGGTAATGATTGTTACCTGTGATTGTCTCGCTATAAGCTGCAAAGCTGTAATAGTAGGACCTGTTTCCTCTTCTGCCCACTGTTCAATTTCTTTTAAGGCATAGCCAATTGTCCAAATTTCGGGTAAAACAATCACCTCTGCCTTTTGGGCCGCTTCCGCTGCCAATGCCAAACCATGGGCGCGATTCTCAATTACATTCCCGGCAACAACTCTCATTTGAATAAGCGCAACTTTCATTTCATCAACCCCTTCTCTTTTAAAATGCGAATAACAATATTCTCAAGCTTACGGTGAACACGGGTTCCAATAAATTCATGGGTAGTTAACGGTTTCACCCAAATAGTATACATACCCATTCGGTTTCCGCCAAGAACATCGGTAAATAGCTGATCACCAATCACTGCAGCATCCTGGGCCTGCAACCCCATGGCGGCAAGAGCTTGATGGAAGCCTCGCTTAGCTGGCTTATATGCTCGCGAAACAAACGGCAGATTAAAGCGATCAGCAATTAATTTAACCCGTTTGTTCCAATTGTTCGAAACAATGGCTACTTTAAAGTCCTGTATAACCAGTTCATGGAGCCAACTCGTTATTTTGGGACACATATCCGCACTGTCCCAAGGAATAATTGTATTATCCAAATCAAAAATAATACCCTTAATGCCTTGCTGGCGCAGCTGCTCAAGATCAATATCAAATAAAGATGTAACGCATAAGCGGGGATTAAACAACGTGTACACAACAGACACCTCCAGGTAATCCTTGGGGAAAATTATAGCACGAAGTACGGTAAAACACAAAAAGACTGCCATATTGACAGTCTCCTTACAATATTAGTATTGGCAGTCTTTAGGGGCAAGACTTTTACCTAGCTTACTAATAGCCCGCTTTTCTATTCTCGAAACGTATGACCTGGATATGCCAAGCATACGGGCGATATCACGCTGTGTTTTTCGACTGCCGTCTGGCATACCGAACCGCATTTCAAGCACCCATCGTTCTCTACCGCTAAGTCTATGTATTTCTTTGGTTAAACGCTCCTGCTCACACTGGTTCTCTACCGCTTCAGCTACTACATCGGGAGCAGTACCGAGCACATCAATCAAGGTGATTTCATTACCTTCTTTATCAACTCCGATCGGATCATACAAGCTTACTTCCGAGCGGGTGCGGCGCGTACTGCGTAAATGCATCAGAATTTCATTTTCAATACAACGGGCCGCATACGTGGCTAGACGAATCTTTTTCGTTTGGTCAAAAGTATTAATAGCTTTAATTAATCCAATGGTACCTATTGAAATCAGATCATCAACATCTTCGCCGGTATTATCAAACTTTTTGACGATATGAGCCACTAGTCGCAGATTTCGCTCAATGAGCACATTACGTGCCTTCTCTTCACCATTTTTCAACCTTTCCAGGTGCTGCTGCTCCTCTTTTTCTGACAGAGGCAAGGGAAAAGTGTTGTTTGTAATATAAGAGGCAAGCAATGCAACACCTTTAATAATAGAAGTTGCCAAAACAGCAAAAAATGACACCAAGCTATTCACCTCCAGTGAGTCTGTTCTTCATTGTATGGAGGGGATTAGCTGTTTGTGCCTGTCACTAAGAATAAAGTTCAGTGGATTTTCCTGGAAGGATTCTGTTATAATTTGCACAGGCGGTGATAAAATGGATCAATACATTGGTGATATAGGTGTTATCTTTGCTGCAATATTAGTAGCTCTTTATGTTCTTTGGGACCGGTTATTTCCGGAATAAAGCCAGGGGCGTGCTTTATATACCAACAGAATCTGACTGCTATTTTATTGGTTGCCGCAGCGGAATTGAGTTGGTAATCACTTCATAATTAGATGACGCTATTTATAAACACCCGGCTATTTCGCTAATATGCGATATACCGGGTGTTTGGTTATTTTAACATCAGTTTGATATCAGATTGAGCGACTCCCTCAACTGTTTCATGTCACTTTTGGGTGGTCGTCCGAACATGCGTGCATATTCACGGCTAAACTGAGAAGGGCTTTCATACCCAACCTGAAAACCTGCGTCAGCAGCACTTACCTTCGACGTCAACAAAAGACGACGAGCTTCCTGCAAACGTAATTGTTTCTGATATTGCAAGGGACTCATCGCCGTAACTTGCCTAAAATGCCGATGCAAAGATGCAACACTCATGTTGGCGGCCCTCGCTAAATGCTCAATACGTATTGTTTTTGTAAACTCCTGTTTGATAATGCAGGTGATTTCAGCAATTTTTCGCGTATAACTGTCGCTGATTCCAATTTGTTTTAAAAAATGCCCCTGTTCAGCTTGCAGAATGCGATAAAATATTTCCTTTATTATTAGAGCAGCAAGTGCAGGAATATCCTGTGGAGTCTCTAAGAGTCTGACCAGTCTGCAGCAGGCGTCCAATAGAGGAAGATTGATTTCACCTACAAACATGCCTTGGTGCGAATCGCCTTCGCATATAGAGAGACCAATATTTTGGATAATGTCAAAAATTAGCGCCGGTTCAAAATGCAAGCTCATACATAGTAGGGGATATTCGGGATCAGCCTGTATAATTTGCCCAATATAAGGTAAATCCAGTGATACTACCAGGTAATGGAACGGATCGTAATAATAGTTGCTTTCCGCTACCATGATTTTTTTTGCTCCCTGAACAATAATACACAAGGCGGGCCCCTGAACGGCATAGACAGGGCCTTCGAGATAGGAGGTGCGAGTAAAATGCAACGAGGTAATCTCCGTTGTATGACTTCCATCGGTCATGGCATACTGTTTAATTAGTCGAATCAGTTCCATCTGCTTTTCTGCAATCTTATCTAACTCTATACCTAAGGGATAATAAGGATAAGGAAAACAGCAGGTCTGGATTTTCTGGGTAAGCAAGTCCGCGAATTACACGGAAGCCAGAATCTTACAATGCTCGAAGTTGCTGCCATTATCGGCAAGGCTATTCAACATCCCGCTCTAACGTATATACAGGATTCACAAGAACAAACAAGGCGAGATCTCCTTAACCTCAACTTTTCTGAGCATATCATTCAACTCATTCTTGAAGTGGCAGACGCAATGAATGCGAGCCATATACAAATGTTGGAACCGCGTTCGGCAGATAACTCTACTCCTACATCTTATGAAAGGTTTGTCTACGAAACGTTATTGCCCTTATACAAGCAAAGAACCACTAACTCCTAGCTGCGGATTCGTTATACACACGCTCACCGCTGTTATTAAACCATCTATAACTCTTGAAATAGATAAAATCCCCTGCCGTTACAGCGGGGGAATTTTTTTTGTATTGTATATATCAGCTTAGAATAGGAAGTGAAACTACCAACGATAAGGCGAATCCATTAGCGAATAGCCGTCACAGGCTGGTTAACGACTTCAAGTGCACCTTGCAGCGCACTGCCGATTACCTTGCTTAGCTTCATAACAGTAGCCAGGGGCGTGCTTTGCAAATCGAGATAACCAATTTTCCCTCCTGCATTTACAACTCCAATAATGGAAATATGCCCGACGCAAGGCAGACGGTTTCCCACGGCAATACCTGCTTCCAACCCGCCTTCCCATACTTCGATATTTCCAATCTCATTTGTTTTTCCAAGGCAGGCATCTACTGCAATAATCAATGGATGATGATATTGGCGGGTAATAATATGAATGGTTTCAACCAGGTTGCCGGCGTGGATAGGGTGATCCAGACTGCCGTAAACCAGACAATCGGTAGTTTCCAGTAAATGAGAGCCGATGAGTGGACCTAATGCATCTCCGGTGTATCGGTCAGAACCGATACATAGCACCACCAGAGGGCGCATCCGGTAGCCTTCCTGACTCTCCAGCAGTGTTAAGAGATAGTTTTGCACCTTGTCACAAGCGTTAGTATCATTGAGGCTGGTTGTCAGTTTACTGCCTGTTATTTTCCCCATTATACCTCTCCTCTGCAATGGTCTTATTAAATCTATGCAGGCAGGTAAATAAATATTTGCATAAATAGCTCTTCCAAGCCCTCCGTAACCTTAGATAGCCACTATAAGCAAAATAAAACAGTCTGCGTAATTACGCAGACTGTTTTATTTGCTACCAATAGCTCAGCCAATTAAGGGCAGCTCCTGGTATTCAGGTTTTTTTGTCGCTTCGGCAAGAGCCTTAATAACAAATTCAATATGTTCTTTGATGTCAATCCCCATATCTTCCGCACTGGTAATTAGCGTTTCCCGGTTTACTGCTCGGGCAAAGGCTTTATCTTTCATCTTCTTTACAACTGATTTTACTTCTAAATTATCCAAGCTTTTGTCCGGCCGTACTAATGCACAGGCAATAACAAAACCTGTCATCTCATCAACGGCAAGCAATACTTTTTGCAGTATGGTCCTTTCCATGGGCCAATCACGGGCATGAGACTGAACATCGGTAATAAAATTCTCATCATAACCATGAGAGCTTAGTATTTCGCGAGCGTGCTCCGGGTGATCCTCGGGGTACTTTTCAAAATCAATGTCATGAAGTAAGCCGACTGTTCCCCAATATGCTGCATCACCTTCGAATTTTACAGCATATGCTCTCATCGCGATTTCTACCGCCAGACAATGCTTTAATAATACCTCACTCGTCACGTGCTGACGCAGTATTTGCCATACATCCTGCCTAAGAACGTTATTCATTCCTGATTCCCCCTTGCTCTTCATTTTGTCCTGAAAATTATCTTCTACACGCTTCATGCATATTCTTTACTGCCCTTCGTGAACCATTTGGGCATACCGTCCGCCTTGCAAAACTAACTCTTCATGTGTACCGCATTCCACAATACGTCCGTCAGTTAGAAAAATCACCTTATCCGAAGCAACAAGTGTTGACAGCCTGTGAGTAATCATAAAGGTTGTCCGGCCAGCACTTGCCCGCCGTATGGCAGTGAGCACCGATTTTTCAGACTGATTATCTAATGATGCTGTAGGCTCATCCAGCAAAAGTAAGGCTGGATTGGACAACACCGCCCGGGCAATTGCAATGCGCTGCCTCTGTCCGCCAGACAACAGGTGCCCCAATTCACCAACCGACGTTGAATATTGCTGAGGTAATGCCATAATAAATTCATGTGCGCCTGCAAGACGAGCTGCAGCTTCCACCTCATTTTGTGTTGCTTCCGGCCTGCCATACCGGATATTATCCAAAATAGGTATATTAAAAAGTATCGGATCTTGCTGGATAAAACCAATTTGCTTACGTAAGTTTGCTGTCTTCAGTTTTTTTATATCAACACCATCCAGATAGATCGTCCCTTTATCAGGATCATAAAAACGAAGCAGCAAATTAGCAAATGAAGATTTTCCTGCACCGCTGGGACCGACAATCGCAATTACTTCTCCAGGCTGGGCGCTGAAGGATATATCTTTTAAAATTCCTGTTTCCGGAATGTAACTGAAAGAAACTTCTTTGAATTCAACTCTGCCGGCAACCTGTTTCAGCTCCTGTGAGCCTTCCGTCACATGATGCGGATAACAGCTAAGTCTCTCAATCCGCTGCCAGGCTACAGTTCCCATTTTTAGTTTTGCAGCCGCCTCACTAATTTTGCGCACCGGAGTTGGCAAATTGATAATGTAAACAAGAAAAGCAAACATGCCACCAATTGTTAAATCACCGGTAATGACTTCGCGGCCACCATACCAGATAATTAAAGTCAAGCCAATGGCAGCAAGGAATTCCACCAAAGGTATTAAAAATGCATTAAGACGCTGTACTTGCAGTAAATCCTCTGCCGCACGTTTAATATTAGCCCTGAATTTTTGGTATTCGTAATTTTCTCTGGTATAGCTTTGAATAACCGTAACAGATGTAAGATATTCTTCTAAGCTCTCTGTTACTCTTGCCAGGGCTTCTTCCACAAGTTCACCAAGTGATGCAATCTTCTTATTAAAAAAGCCGATTGCCCCAATAATGAATGGTACCGTAGCAAAGGTAACCAGCGCCAATTCCCAGTCAAAATAAATCATAATAGCCATAATAGCAGTTAAATTTAACGACTCTACCAGCATATCGGGTACACCAAAAGAAAAAGCCTGCTGTAATAACCATAAGTCGTTCGTAAATAAGGAAATCGTCTCACCGGTAGAGGTATTAACAAAAAAGGCAAAATCCTGATGTTGCAGCTTGGCAAACATATCTTGTCTCAGTCTGGCAACCATTTGATTTCCGGCCTTGGCAATAGTATAACCATATATGTAAGTAAAAGCGCCCCTTACAAGATAAAGACCCACAATGGCTCCAATGATTAGATGCAGCGAGGCCAGGTCTTGAGCGACTAGGGCACCATCAATGAGATATTTAATGACAACAGGCGCAGCCAGGCCAGCCAAACTCGCAATGATAAAGCAGCAAATTGCAGTTGTCACCATTGGCCAATAAGGACATATAAAGCTGTTCCAATATAGTTTGAGCATGATGGCCTCCGGTAAAACTAAGTAAAATAGGCAATAAAAAATGGGAAGGCCGGTTACGCCTTCCCTAAATTTGCTATAACACCCGGCGGGCTCCGATATACCGGGCACCCCAGTAACTGCTTTCCATGCGGTCAATAGCAATACCGCGGCTGGATGTAGCACTGATAAATTGCCCGTTGCCGAGATAAATTCCGCTGTGCGAAGCACCCGGCGCATATGTAGAGAAGAATACTAAATCCCCCGGCTGCAAGCGGTTATACGATACCGACTGTCCGACATCATACTGCTCATCGGCTGCACGTGGCAATTGTATTCCATAATTCGCAAATACAAAGCGCGTAAACCCGGAGCAATCGAATCCATTCGGCGTAGTACCGCCAAAAACATACGGGACGCCCACATACCGATTAGCGGTTTGAATAAGGCGCCTGACTGTGGTTGTCGAAGAGTCGCGGCTTACTGGGATTTCGCGGCCCATAAGCAACCGAAAAGTTTGAGCTCCGACTACACCGTCATCAGTCAAGCCATGATCTCTCTGAAAGGCTTGAACGGCAATAGTCGTCTGTTCTCCAAAGTCGCCATCAACGCCTACTTGATAACCAAGCGAGCTCAATTTCGACTGTATCATGGAGATGTCTTGTCCTTCATCACCCTGCATAAAAGCAGAAGCTGAGGCAAGCGATGCTACACTAAAGAGCATCAAAAAGCAAAGCGTTGTTCTGAGAAACTTATGCAACTGTCTGTGCTCCTCTCGACAGCCTCCGAGGTTAGCTGACGGGTTAGGGTTGTAGGCCCCCTACCTGCACGAAAGCAAGTTTCACCCCTTTGATTGGTTCCCCCGTACCTGAGCTGGATTCGGCTTTTCTCTGCTCATCTTTTATCCATTCGTCATCAAGTTGCAAATTCCTGCCACTTAAGACAAGGATTCTGACAGAAACTAGGAGAGATCCTCCTTTTTTTTCGACCTTCCCGGTTGCGCCTCATCAACGCGCAGCCAGTACAGCGGCCGCTGTTTAACTTCTTCAAAAATGCGGCCCACATATTCACCAATAACACCCAATCCGGCCAGTTGTAATCCACCAAGCATTAAAATGCTGGCTGTAATCGTTGCCCAGCCTGGTGCAGCCTGCTGCGTAAACACCTTAATATACAGCACATGTAAAGCAAGAATAAAGCTTCCCAGTGCGCATAACACGCCAATGTAAAAAGCAATGCGCAAGGGCAGCTTCGAATAAGCGGTAATCCCATCCAACGCAAAATGCAGCATTCCCTTTAGCGAAAATTTTGTTGTTCCTGCATAACGAGGAGGAGCAGTAAATTCAATCAATATTTGCTTATAGCCTATAGCGCTGATCATGCCGCGTATAAAACGCGCCCGTTCACGAAAGCGACGAAAGCTTGTAACTACAGTTTTATCTAACAGTCTAAAATCCGAACCGCCTTCATTGATATGCACATTAGACACACTATTAATTAATTTATAGTATAGGCGGGAGGTGAGCTTTTTAAACCAGGAGACACCCTCCGTACTTGTCCGGATAGTCTGTACAACCTCATACCCTTCTTCCCATTGCTTAATCAGTAAGGGCAGCATAGATGGCGGATGCTGCATATCGCCATCCATTGTGATTACAGCATCACCATCTGCATGGTCTAAGCCACAGGTAAGGGCAATTTGGTGTCCAAAATTGCGGGCTAGCACTAAAGCCCTTACCCGGTTATCACAATTGGCCAAACGATCAAGAATCAACGGGGTTGCATCTCTCGACCCGTCATCAACAAATATGATTTCAAAGGTATAAGCTAAATCTTGCATATTCTTAACAACTTCTCTATAAAAGTTGTCAATATTGTCTTCTTCATTAAAAACCGGCACAACAATTGAAATCAACATTACTTACAGCTCCTTTCATGCTTATTCGCATTGCATGGTTCAGCCATAGTTCACTAGCAATAAGCATGAATATGACATTTATATTATATGGAAAAACAGGCAGCAAATGCCTCATAAAAAACGGCTCAAGCGTAAGCCTATGCCCACACTCCAGCCGGTTTTTCTGCCTATTTTACCAGATCGGGACGCAATACCTGAGCACCATGAAGATAAATATGATGAATATCCGTTTGGGGCTTATTCGTATTTAACAAAATCAAGACACGTATGCACATTACCGGGCCATTATCGGCGTCCATCTCCTGAGCACCGAATAACGGAACCTCACTCCAGCCAATTTCCCTGGCTGCAGCAGCCGGGAAAGCAGCCGTAATATCAGGAGTGGCACTAAATATAGCAGCACCAATATCTTCTAGCTGTATATTATTTTCTTCCACCAACTTAGTTAATAGCTCAGAGGTTCTCTTTACAATGCTGGAACGTTCATTATTTTCAACCGTAGTAGCTCCCCGTATTCCTCGCAGCAAGTTAACACCTTCTCTTATTGGAATATGTTAGTATTCGCCGCTCAGTAAAATAAATCCTACCAGACTATGCACTATAGTTTATTACAGCGGCAGGAATCGCAGGTATGGCACTTCCACCAGCCACAAACAGGGCAAACTTTATTTTTTTCATTTAGTTCTACGTATTTTCCTTCTTCAAGGTCTTTCCAGCAAAAGACGCTGCCATGTGCTTTATATAGAGTAACCGACTGAGCATCAATCCATAGTTGTTGTCCAAAAACAGTAATTAAAAGCTCATTATGCCGTGTCTTTTCATTGAAGCGGCATTGCTCTACAGGAAACTGTTCAACTTGTTTCGCAAACGAAATTCTGGTATATAAATTCCGTATATTCATCATCCCCACCTCCGTTAAAAGCTATGAGTGCAACTGGAAATTTATGAAAAAACAAATCACTGCTAAGCAGTGATTTGTTTTTTTAAGCTTCTTCCTTTTGTACTGCCGCTACTTGCCACTCGGCCAGTTGGGCAATAATTTTATTTTCAATCGTTGCAAGCTGCTCTGCTATCAGAGGTGTCAGCTCTAAACCTAATTCTAACGATTGAGGCTGTACCCCTAAAACAACAATATTCTCTATTGGCTTTTCGAGAACGTCCAGAACCGCTAGTACATCCTGTATTCCCAGTTCGTGCATAGAAACCTTATCTTTAAAGTAGGCTTTTACCTGATCATTTCTAAAATCATACTGCGTACCCGGTACTTGATTACCGGAAATAGCGTCAACTAGAATCAATTTCTCTGTTCCCGCTAGAAAACGCATTAATTCCATTCCAAGCGTACCGCCATCCAGGAGTTGTACATCACTGCTGAAGGTAAAGCGCTGACCTAGTCTTTCAATTACCCTGACGCCAAAGCCCTCATCTTGCAATAAAATATTGCCGATCCCTAATACGGTTATTTTTGCGTTTTGCATTTCGTACTCCCATGCCAGCTTAACATTTGCCTTTTATTCAAGAGCTCTGTGAAACATCACTATGCTCTCCCTCATGTCCGAGAATGCGGAAATTCTCCGCAATTAAACAATACAAGAGACATCCAATAGAGGTAAAACCAATACTGGTAATAAACTCCCATATGCTCGGGAAATAAGAAGTTGCTGCCTGACCGGCAAGTCCAACCAAAGATACATCAACCCGATTTAAAATTACGCCCAAACTCACCAAAAGCCCGTAAATAAACAGTCCTTTGTGTGTTTTGGTATATTTCGAGAAGATCAGGAGGAACGGAATGATAATTCCTACGATCATTTCCAATAGGAATAGATTCCCTTCGAGGTTCCCTGCCATTAGTAAACCAAGCATATCACGATTCGCCAGGTCCCACATTTTGAGTACAAAGTACACAGCCATCATTGCTCCACCAATTTGCCCCAGTCCCCGCAAAACCGGTACAGGTACGGTATGCTGAAAGGCTCTCCCGGCAAAGACTGATTCGACGCAGATCATCGCCGGACCTACAAAGAAGGACGACAGGAAGAAAAAAGCCGGCAATAGCGGCGACCACCACAGTGGATACAATTTGTTTACGGCAATCAGATATAGGCCGCCAAGGGAAGATTGGTGCAGCGTCGGAAAGATAATTCCCGTTACCATTAGTACAGGCATGATTTTGACAAAGAAGGTATGCCATTTGATTCCGATCCGCTCTGTGACGACTTCACCGAATTCCAGCAGCTGGATCGTGGTGTAACAAGATATACAAATAAAAACTTCAAAAAGAACCGATGAATAGCCCCATGATACGTAGGGCCTCCAGAAGTTGAACCATTGTCCGATATCCACTAAAAGACCGGCTAACACAAGCAAGTAGCCGATTAATGAAGTGAGCATCGCACTTCTGGATATGGCAAGATACTGGTCTTTGTGCAATACATGGACGATAAGCGCGGTGAAATAACCACCGCCTGCCAGAGCGACTCCAATGAGGACATCAAAGGTAATCCACAGACCCCAGGGCCAATCATCGTTTAGATTGGTGACGATGCCAAATCCGGTAATAAAGCGCACCAGGATAACACCGAGGCCAAGCGCCGCGAGGAGCATCATGACTAGACGGACCGGGGTGAGTGTAAATTGGAATCCTAATAATCGGTATGTTTTCATGCTCATTCCCCCTATTTCCCCAGCGTTTGGTTATGTTTATCGGTGTCGGTGCTTTGTTTTGCTGTGTTCTCTGATTTCGTACCGCTATTTTCTTTTCTGCGTTTTGTGTACAGGTAGAGGCCGGAGAGGATCGCTCCCCACCCAATGGCGATGTAGGGGGTATATTTCAGAAAGCCTCCATGTGTATATTCAGGCAGCGCTTTAGTAGTAAGTCCCGTTTTAAAGCCCAGCTCAGCAAAGGGTACATCCGATATATAAAGCCAGGAGGTGCCTCCCACTTCTTTTTCACCGTATATGCTTTGTATGTAGCTGCGGTTCGCTGCTATTGTAGTTTTTGCTTCTTCGAGAAGAGTTTGCCTGTCACCGAATTTCATGACGCCGGTAGGACAGACAGAAACGCACGCGGGAGCTTCTCCCTGATCAATTTTGCCGGAGCACATCTGGCATTTTGTGACAAGAGGTAAGGCTTTCTCCCACTGGTATTTGGGAATGTTGAAGGGGCAGGCTACCATGCAGTACCGGCACCCGACGCAGAGATGCGGGTAATAGATGACCGGCCCGTCCGGTGTTTTCTGGAGGGCTTTAGAAAAGCAAGCCGATGCACATGCCGGATGCTCACAGTGCAGACATTGTTCTTTAACAAACCGCCAGGCGCTCTGAGAGCCAGCGACCACTTCACAACGTTTGACAGTAGTCCAATTTTCACTGGTGAGTTTAGGCTGGTCCCCAGTGGCAGGCCGCTTTTCATCAAACTTAGTTTCATTCCATAATTTACAGGCAACTGTACAGCTGCCACAGCCGATGCATTTTGTCAGGTCGATTAGAACCCCTTTAGCCATTTCTTTCGCCTCCTGCCGGCCGTTTCACCAGTCTCTTTTTGGCGGTAAGATTTCCGCTCCGGTCAGTATAATGGGTGTGCAGCAATTGCTCGGCTTTTTCACTCATGGGATGCTCCAGGTAGCTTTGGTAAACTTGCCGGATTTCTTCGTTTTTATAGCTAAGACGTTTTTTGTAGACACTGCTGTCTAACTTGTAAAGGCTGGCAATGCGAGCCTGCCGGATTTCATCAGAGGGCGGAAGGGATGTACGCGGCTGTCCGCCTCCACCGATACAGCCACCGGGACAGGACATGAATTCGATAAACTGCCAGCGCGTTTTCCCTGCCCTGATTTCATCAAGGATCAGACGGGCATTTTTTAAACCATGACAAACAGCAACTTGGAGCTCGCCCACCCCGGGTATAGTGACTGAGGCTTCCTTAACACCGGCAAGCCCCCGGACAGGAGTCAGGGTTAGAAGAGTTTCGGGCGGATCTTGTTTAGTAACAAGGTAATAGGCACTGCGAACAGCCGCCTCCATCACGCCTCCCGTTACACCGAAGATAACTCCCGCTCCTGTACTTTCTCCCATCAGCCGGTCATAAGG
This sequence comes from Anaerospora sp., assembly GCF_032013335.1. Lineage (NCBI taxonomy): Bacteria > Bacillati > Bacillota > Negativicutes > Selenomonadales > Sporomusaceae > Anaerospora > Anaerospora sp. Next base: position 67,746 of record NZ_DALZUO010000011.1, read on the forward strand.
AGCATCGGTAAGGGTGTTTAAATCAATGCCTCGCTTCTTCATGAGTCGTGCCAGTTCCCGGGTTGTCAGAACAATATCTACATCTCTGATTTCAGGCTTCCCGTGCAGCACACCTGCTGCATTCATTTCGGGCCTCGCACATTCAAATTTTTTAGCTGTACAAGGCATGATGGCAACAGAAATGATTTTAGCCGGATCAATTCCTTTTTCTCTGGCATAGTAGGTTTTTACCAGGGCGCCTAACATTTGCTGCGGAGATTTAGCGGTTGACAGGTTGCCAATAAGATCTGGATAGTAGTATTCACAGAATTTGACCCAGCCCGGACTGCAGGAGGTAAATTGCGGCAGCGGATGGCCGGCCATTCCCTCTATTCGTTTTATGAGCTCGGTCCCTTCTTCCATAATGGTAAGATCGGCACTGTAGTTCGTGTCAAAAACGGTATCAAAGCCGAGCTTTTTTAGCGCAGCTACTTGTTTGCCTTCAACTAGACTGCCCGGTGCCAGGCCGAATTCTTCACCTAAAGCAACGCGGGTTGCCGGAGCAGTTTGGACTACAACATGCAAATTTTTGTTTTCCAAGGCTTTTACGACTTTATCGATATCATCCCGCTCAGTAATAGCAGCGGTAGGACACCACAGGCTGCATTGTCCGCAGTCAACGCAGGTAATGTCTTTTTTTATTGGCAATTCATAGTATCCGTAGACGGACTGTACCTTTTCACAGGCTTCCAGACACTGGCCGCAAAGGATGCATTTGCGGTCGTCCCTCATGATGGAAGGACTATCCGGATCGATCGGTATACGACCTTTTACTTGCACCGGCCAGCTGCCGGCAACCTGATACTGTTTTGGCATCCAGCCTTTACCACCAGCCGGATCACTGCTGCAGCCTGCTATACTGGCAGCAACACCTACTACACTGCTGCCTCCCAGCAGTTTCAGGAAGTTTCTTCTACCTATTGATTTCCCTTTATCAGGTCCCGTTATCATTTCGTCCTCCTTTGAAACATGACTGAGATTTCAGGTGTTATGAGCTACATTATAAACTAACAGCCGCCTAAAATGCTACAATATTTAGATATAACAGAATATTTTACCTATTATATTTTTTAATATAAATATTTTGAATTACCTCTTTTTTATGCCACTTAATTGTTATTCCTCCTATAATACATTCCCGACTGCCCTTACTTTAGCGTACATTAAAAATATTGCAAAAAGCTTACAGACAAGTTACAAATATCTTGCATTTTACATGACAAAATTAAGATAGTTTGTAAAAAAGATCTCAGGCAAAATGCCTGAGATCTTCATCCGCTTCTGCAGCCTGCTCGCAACAAGCCAGCAGACTCTTTACAATGTATCAATCGCGGCAGCTTTATTAGCAGCCTCAATTGCTTTATGAGCAAATTCATTAGCCTGCCCGCAAGTAGTAATAACTTGGTCGGGATTATGGAAGCCCATACTGCTTTCAGCAGCAACAATATCCCAATACCATTGAGCCTTGCGCACCAATTCGCGAGCTTCAGCCAGCTTCATCTGATCAACCTCTGCCGCTTCATTGGCTTTCTTAATTGCTTCATGCGCTTTGGCAACATTTAACCCTGCCATATGCTGCATTTCAAAGGCCTGGTCCTGAATCGTCTTAATGCGCTCACTCATCCAAGCTTTACCTTGGTTATGGCACTGACCGCAGGACTCTTCCAAGTGCTTTTGAGGACTTGTCATCCAGTGTGAACTATATTTCTGTCCATCTTTCCGCATATATGGCATATGGCAATCTGCGCAGCTTACACCAGATTTCCCATGGGTTCCTGTAATGTAGGTCTCATAGTCGGGATGTTGGGCCTTAAGCATTTGTACTTTTGAATCAGGGTGTTCCCAATCTCCCTGGAAATTGTTCGGTTTATCCGCATAGTAAGCATACATTTCAGCAGGCTTAAAGCCTTTATCCCAGGGAAAAACGACCTGGAAGGAGCCTGGTACGAAATAATACTCAACATGACATTGAGCGCATACATAATTACGCATATCCTCCCGGCTAGCCTTACTGACATCAATGCCACGACGCTCCATTGCTTCATTAAATGCAGGGTTAATCACCCGTAAATTCATTGTCGCAGGATCATGACACTGTGCACAGGAAATCGAGCCATGTTCTTTTTTGGCATAATCAATGATTTCGCTCAAAGGCTTACTGGCATATCCCCAGCCGTACTCTTTCACCATTTTTTCCAGATAAGGAGTTTTGCAAGTGATGCAGGCCCCTTTACTGGCAGGGCCAATTCGCTTGGTTTCCATCAAATCTGCCATGGTATACACATGCCCGCGATCTTCGGTATAGTCCTTACTAAAAGGCATTCCTTTAAAGTTAACCAGAATTTCAGGCTGCATTTCTGATTTTTGAACCTTAATGCTGCCGCCGTAACCCGTAGGCGAAGGTGCCATTTCAGCATTTTTTAGAAAACTTTGATACTGAAGCGGATAATACTGGCCCCATACCGCCGAGTCATATTCTCCTGCCGGAATCATCGCAACTTTGGCGGTAGATACGGGCTTGACAACACCGATTCGGACAACAATAAACCCAAAAAAGACTAACAGCACACTCAGCAAAGCCAGTAAAGATTTCTGTGTCTTACTCAAACTTTATCCCTCCTTTGCTCATGTTGCGCCCGTGGACCAAACCACGATGACACTTGGCACAATCCTGCCCCGCTGCTGCCATTTGTGTTTTCTCTAAGCTTGATTCATGACAGCGGGCGCAATTTTGTGCAAGATAAGTCTTTCCTTGGGTTGTTACCTTGATTGTTGCCGGATAATCTCTCAGCACTTCGTGATAAACGTCATTAATACCGGTCTGGGCTTTGGCGACTAATTTTACCGCCAAATTCTTATTAGGCAAATGGCATTCGGTACACGCTATTTGTTTGTGGTTAGAATCCTTCCAGGTACTAAAAGCCTGATCCATAGAGTGGCAAGTTCCACAGAATTCAGGGCTTTCAGCATAAGCGTAACCGGCTCCCATCGCCATCATTCCTGCCACCGCAATGACTAAACCTAGTAAAACCAGTTTTAAGGCATGGCGATTGAATAGTTGACCAGTATCCAACTAATCTCCTCCTCTCTCTCTTTATTGGGCATAACTATGCAGTCCCGGCAGGAGGACTTGACCCCGTCATTTATTGGGCGTAACTATGCAGCCCCGGCAAAAAGACATTTACTCCAATAAAGGTAAACAATACGGCTAAAAAGCCAACCACAGCCAGCCCCATGGAACGGTGGACCGTCCAGTTTTTTATCATCCGGCCATGCAAATAAATGCTATAAATAATCCAGGTAATAAGTGACCAGGTTTCTTTCGGATCCCAACGCCAATAGGAACCCCAGGCATATTCCGCCCAAACAGCGCCTGTAACAATAAGCAATGTTAGAAATGGCATAGCAAAAAGAATGATCTTATCAACCCATAAAGCAATTTTAAGCCTTATCCTTTCCTGATTGGCTATTTCACCAAATTTACTGTACCAAAAATATAACAGTGCCATGCCAAAGGATAAGGCCAGAGCACCATAAGCAATTACCGCTGTAATCACATGAGCCATTAGCCAATTGCTTTTTAGGGCAGGAATTAAAGGTTTAGCCTCTTGATAGAAAGCTAGAAACGCACCTGCCAGTACGAAAGCCAGCGAAAGCATAGCGGCCCCCAAAGCTGGTATCTGCTGCCGCCAATCAATGAAAAACCAAAATACAACAAGCAGCCAAACCATCGCTATGCCAAATTCGTACATAGAAGCAAAGGGAAGATGGCCGGCAGAGATCGTCCGGGCGATGAGTGCCATAGTGTTGGCAATAAGCCCAATACCGGCAAGCAATTTACCGGCAACTGCTAAACCGCGATGATACCAGACCAACTTTACGATAAAAAATACCGCAGCAAAAAAATAAAAACAAAAGGCACTAAAAAACAAGGTGCGTTCCGCTAACATTTAGAGCTCGCCCCCTTCATCAGGCGTTCTTCTAATTCAATTAAAAACGCTTCACTTTTACCGCCGTTTAACCTCGATACGGCAGCATGAATGACACTGCCTTTAGGCGTCATAGAAATGCGTATCAGCACTTGCCGATACCGGATAGACATACTTAGAAAAAAAGCAATCGACAATAGTAAAAATCCAGCAAGAACAAGTGGAACGCCCGGATCACGCTTCACATCCAATGTAGAAAATGGTCTTATTTGCGCAAACTCCATCCACGTATCAGAGCCATTAAGGCGCATCTTCTGTCCAAAATCTGCCACCCCCCAGTCAATCGCTTCATTCTGCTGGTAAAAGGCATACAAAACTTTTGGATTATTAGGCTGCAGACTTAAAGAAACTGCCGGTTGATGGGGATTAAAATCAGGAATATATTTTATCATTTGCAGTGTAATTTCTTTTTCGGCATCGACTACAAGCTTACCGTCATCATTCAGCCAACTGGCGACAGCTACCGTGCCGTCGGGCTTGTGAATTCTGGCAAGTACCTGATAGCCATAATCCATTTGATACATAGTAATCCCCTGAAATTGGAGAGGGTGATTAATTCGAATCGATTGCTTCAGCTGTTCACTTCCTGCTGAAACACTTACCTCACTGAGATATTCGGATACATTTCCATCCGGGTAATAGTCGATAGTAAAATCATGGAGTGTAAGCTCAGCTTGCCTTTCACCGTTTTTTTCTAACGGCACCAGCACAGTTTCTGCTTTGCCCACCACAATAGACTGGGTAAACCCGAATACGCTGCCAATCACAGCTCCTGCGGCAATGATTACGATAGCCAGATGTACTCCTGCTGCCCCCCACCGGCCGGTTAAGCCCTTATCTGCATGAATGATAGTCTGGTCACCGTCCTGAACTGTTTTAATGCGATAACGCTGCTTGACAAAAAGCTGTTCAACCTCTGCCGGCGTTATGTGGTATTGCCATTTACCGTATTGCCAGTTAGCCGCTGGACTGCATGTAGGCGCTCGCCGGCTTATTGTCCAAAGTACTTTGATTTGCCGAAAACTGCAGAAGGCAATATTTAGACAAAATAGGGCAAGTAAAACACGGAACCAAGCGGAGTAAAATACCTCAGCCTGAGGAAACACCAATGTTGCAATCAGCGCAATACACGCAATGAGTACCATCAAAGCAAGTCCGGCATTCATGGAAGACAGGTTATACAGATTTCTCAGACTTCCACCGGCAGGCTGAGATTTAACGTCCATACGCGCACCAAGGCTCCTCTGCCATATAGTCGCCATCCGCATAATAATAAGCCCTGGCCCGACAGCCACCGCAAACTTGATCATACCCGCAGTTTGCACAGCCGCCTTTTAAAGGTTGGTTGCGCAACTCGTTAAACAGCGTACTTTGCTGCCAAATATCATCAAAATCCATTTTGCGCACATTGCCCACAGCAATAGGTAAATAAGGACAAGGTTGTACGTCCCCATTCGGCAAGATGACACAGTAAGAGGTGCCGGCAAGGCAGCCTTTGGTAAAACGCGTTTTCATGCCCCGTTGCGTAGCTATACGCATAAATTGAGGTGCACAAGTCGGTTTCAACTCGATAGGTACTTGTGACTGTTTATCTAAAATATGTTCCAACAAGGCTTCATATTGTGCTGTTTTTAGGCTGGTATCTTCAATATCCTTACCTCTGCCGGTAGGAACAAGAAAAAAGATATGATGAGCAATTGCTCCCAGTTTTACAGCCCTGTCGGTAATTTCCGTTATTTCTTGCTCATTATAACTGGTTACCGTAGTATGAATTTGAAAGGGCAGCCCCGCTTCACGGCAAGACTCAATACCGCTAAGAGTCTGTTCCCAGGCACCGGAACAGCCCCGGAAATGGTCATGTGTCGACTGATCCAAACTGTCAATACTGATACCGGCCACAGCCAGACCTGCCGCTTTGAGATTGACCGCCGCCTCTTTTGTAATTAAGGTACCGTTAGTTCCGATTACAGGCCGCATACCGCAGCTTTTGGCATGGCTGATCAATTCATAAATATCAGGGCGAAGCAGCGGCTCACCGCCGCTAAGAATCATAATTTTAAATCCTGCCCGGGCTATTTGAGTCAAAAGATTTTTGCCCTCTTGGGTATTTAATTCGTCCGAGCGTTTTGTGCCTGCGTCGCGATAGCAGTGAATGCAATTAATGTTACATGCTTGTGTCGTATTCCAGGATATAATCATAAGTTCATACTCCTTCTAGCTTTATTTGCGTATAGCAGCACGCTTGCTTGAATGTTTTATAGGTCCAGCTACAGTAGATTCAGGTATATGAAGACGTTTCCAGCCTGCCCATAATGTACTGAAGGTAATGAGAGCTGTTCCCAGCCAAAGCAGATTAACCAGCGGTTTATCACTTACTTCAACATCGATTTGCTCGTTCTGCACAGTTGTTGTTGTGTTTCGCACTCTTATGCTAATGGCGCCTTCATTGGGGTTCACTCCGTTGAGAGTGACTTCATAATGATCCAGAATCTGGACTGGTATACCCATTCCACGACCATTTTTGAACAGCATTTCTGCATTGACCGCTTCCATTTTTCCATCCTTCGCTGCTTCCAGTGCCGCCTGTATACGGATTTCTTCATTGCTTACTTTACCGCCAAGCATGGAAATTTGTAATAGTTTGAGCTGAAGTCCGTCCTGAACGGTCTGCTCGCCTTTACGGATAATAGCTTCTTTACCGCCATTCCCTTCTCTTTTCAGTACTGGTGCAATATAGAGGTCAGCTGCAATAGTCCGGTAAATAGCCGGTTCACGAGCAGCAGGATTACCCTCTTTATTTAATTTTGTTATCGCATTCAGAACAGCATCATCTTCAATAGAAAATTTTTGATAAAAGCCATCTTCCCCAATCGCTGCCGCTTTGCCAAGATAAGTAACTTTCTGCCCGAATAAGCGCTGACTCTGCCCCGGTTCAAAACTCACCAGCTGAGAATGACTAGCTGCCGAAGATACCATAATTCCAATTAATGCAAGGGCTACTCCAACATGGGTAATTCCTGCTGGCCAGGTAATATAGCTTTTTACTGCAGCGGTTATATTGCTAACTAGGCTTGAAAAGCAAAAAGCAATTACCAACGCGATGAGCGGATTCCAAATGCCATAGCTGGTAGCAAAAACGAGACCGGCAACTGCTGCGGCAATTCCCCCTCCATAGACAAACCAGTTTGTTTTCTGATTTGTCTTTTTTAGCACTGGGCCAATTGTCAGCAACAATGCCATCGCTGCTGCCAGCGGCAGTGTAGTGGCATTATAGAAGCTGGTATTCACATTTTGCGGATTGCCCACTAATGCTGTGAATATCGGCGTTGACATGCCAATAAATACCAGGATCGCTAAGACTGCGAGGACGAGACCTGTACAAGCCAGTATAAATTCCCTGCTTTTTATTGTGGGATATAGTTCTCCCTGCGGCAGCTCCTGCCATTTAAGAACAAGAACAACGGTTGCTGTCAGTGCACTTACTAGCACAAAACCTGCTAATAAACCACCTATCCCTTCGTCGGCAAAGGAGTGGGTAGAAAAATCGCTTAACATGCCGCTGCGTGTTAAAAACGTTCCATACAGCACGAGTATAAAACTGGCCAGACTAGCGACATATGCAGATTTGACGCCTGCTGGCCGTATGCGGGCCAACAATAACAAATGCACCAGGGCTCCTGCCGCCAGCCATGGAACAAGCGATGAATTTTCAACCGGATCCCAAGCCCAGTATCCACCCCAGCCCAGCACTTTATAAGCCCAAAAACCGCCTATAAAAATACCAGCTCCAAGGGAAGACCAGGAAAACAAGGCCCAAGCAAGTGCAGGCTTTACCCAATATTCATTCCCTCCCGTGATTAATCCGTCCATTGCATATGCAAAAGGAACAGCCAAACCGGCGTAACCTAAAAAAACAATAGGCGGATGAATAACCATCCATGGATCTTGCAAGAGAGGGTTGAGTCCATTCCCATCCATTTGCGGCTCACTCAGCATCATAAAAGGACTTTTTGCTAAAAGAATAATAAGCAGCAACCCCTGCAAGACACTATAAACTGCCATACATGCCGGCGATTTGTTACTGTGGCGGAGCAGCAGCAATCCAAAGCCAGCATGAAACAGCAGCCACAGCATGAAAGATCCTTCCTGACCCGCCCAGAAAGCAGATACCTTATAAGGGAGAGCTAACTCCATGGACGAATAACTATATACATAAGCAAACTGAAATTGATCGCTGAGGATAATAAAAAGCAAGTACGCTGCAGCTGTGCCGATAAATCCGGTGGAAATGATGTACCAGATGCGGCCATTGTGCTGACCGGCTGTCCTGCCCTGCCGCGTAACGGTTGCCAGATAATGATTACAGTAATAAAAGGCAGTAATTCCTGTTGCAATAAGTGCTAAAAAGACAGCGCCAAATCCGATCATTATCTTTTCACACTCCCTTGTGTGCTTTGGTATTTAGACGGACATTTTACAAGCAGTTTTTCCGCCATAAACAGACCATCCCGGTATTTGCCAATCGCCACTATACTCGCAGCATCTTCCAGTCCGTCAGGCTTACTGCCTCGATAAGCAACCAAAGCCTCTATACCCGTTTCATCACGCAATACAAACTGCAGCAGCCGGCCGCCTTCGGCAGTCATTATCTGTTCTGTTGCCAATATACCACGTACCTGAACAGTACCGGCGATTGATTGAGCCTGTGCAAAATTAACGTAAGGTGTAAGTGAATTCTGAAAAGTAAAGGCGCTAAAAACCACAAATGTAACAATCACTGCAATGCCAATTACATGGCGGTGTTTCACAACTGCCTCAACTCCTTTTTGTATTGGGCTGCACACTGTTCCTGCTCTTGCTTTTTGCGCTGTACCATCCATGTCAGCAATCTGGCAAATAATGCCGTGCAAGCTGCTAATGCGGCAATCAGAACATACAGCATGCTGTTATCCATCTCAATTTTACCTGCTGCATTTAAAACCGGTTCGGGATGCAGTGAAAAATAAAACCGGGGTACAATAAATACTAAAAAGGGTACGGTTATACTGGAAAGCAATGCATACACAGCTGCAAGCTTAGCCCGCTGCTCTTGCTCTTCAATAGACGCTCGTAAGGCCAAGTAAGCTCCATAAATTAAGAGTAATATAAAAACAGTGGTTTGCCTGGGATCCCAATTCCAATAAGCTCCCCAGGTAAGTTTGGCAAAAACCGCGCCACTGACGGTGGCTGACAGGCAAAAGAGCAATCCTAAACATGCAGAAGCAGCTCCCCACCAATCATATATGATGTTGCTGGTACGCAAATACTGAACGGCGCACCCTGCTGAAAGGAAGAAAGCAATGACGGACACCCACGCCACTGGAATATGGAAGAAAGCGATACGAACCAGATACCCCAAGCCTTCTGCGGGCGGTACGATATAAAAAACAGCATAGAGAACCGCCGCCATTAACAGCGCTATAGCTCCATTCAGCATAACACCCTCCTGTTATTCATACCAAAGATAGTCAAATAATATGGATACTGCAATACACAATACCAAGTCATAGCCAGCAATAAAAATCAATTCCGTTACTTGCGGCACAGTGTGGTTAAGCACTTTAGCTGTTGCACTGATTACTGCCAGAAACTGCGGTAAGAGAATGGGAAAAGTTAAAACTGTAAAAAGGGCACTTTTTCCTTGTGTTTTAGCTACTATTGCTGCTGTTATGGTGGCAGCAGCAGCAATTCCGATATCTCCTAAAAGCAGGAGAATGGAAAAAGTAAAAACAAAGGGAATTTCTATATTCAAAAAAATAATAAACAAAGGAATAATAAATATTGTAAGTGCTGCAAGCATTATGATATTAAATAACAATTTCCCAAAAACAATAGCCTGTGCACTTGCATACAAACGCAAGAGAAAGATAGTTCCAGTCTCATACTCTTGCACAAAGACTCGTGATAGACCCGCCATAGCACAAAAAAACAAAATTATCCATAAAAGAACTGCCGCAAGCTCCGGCGCTAGTGTTGTACCGGCAATCGTCATACTGACACTGGACAATGTTACCAAGGCAAACATGGATAATGCACTTACCGCATAGCGAATGCGGAATTCACAGAGACCCTCCTTATAGAGAATCGCCCACAAGGCTCTAGGAAAGGTTGATTTTATGAGTGGCATATTCTGTCTCCCATGATTCATTTGACGCAATTACCAGCGTTTTATGAGAAGCAAGCGCCTTAGTTATTAATTGGGCGGCTATTGCCTTGCCCTCCGTATCTAAGTTGCTTGCCGGCTCATCCAGCAAAATCAGCGGTGGATCTATAGCCAAAACTGCAGCAATTTTTAATCGTTGACACATACCGGTTGAATAAGAATGTACCCGCTTATTGCCTTGCTCTTTCAGACCTGCCTGGTATAGCCAGCCGAGTATTTCCTGCTCAGTTGCTTCTCTGTTGCGAATATTAAGCAGGAAGCGAATATTTTCCATTGCTGTCATGGCCTGATAAAAAAACACTTCCGGTGATATCATGCCAAGGACAGCTGCTTGCTGGTCTTTCTTTATGAGACTGCCATTGGCAAACAGACTTATCCTCCCATTTGTTGGCCTTATCAGTCCTGCGATTATTTTGAGAAGCGTAGACTTTCCAGAGCCGTTACAGCCGGTAATTGCCAAACATTCTCCCGGCTGTACGGCAGCATTTAATTGTCTGAACAAATACCGGCCGCTATAGCACTTGCCGATGCCAGCCAGTTCTACAGTCATCCTTGTCATTCACCAGATCCCTTTCATACCTTAATACGTCCTATATTTCGTTACTTTTGTATTTATACCTGTTAGTATTTCCAGATTTAAGCTATTCGTAATAATTACCTTCATTGCTCTGCCACTGAAACAGACTTATACTAAATATACAGATATAAATAGTGAAGGAGATTTCGGCTATGGCGATTGCAAGCATGATCGTACAACCGGCTGGTGAGCATACACATACGGTTATAGCTGCCCTGGAAGACATTTGCGGTATTACCGTACACTCGGTCACCGCAAAAGAAGAAATCATTATCGTTGTTGAAACAGACTCACTAGCTGAAGTTACTCAGATTGCCAGCCAAGTGGAACAACTGTCACATGTATTGGGCGTTTTTCCTGCATATATCAGCACTGCCGATGAGCCGCTCTCTTAACTGCAAGTTATGCCTTTTCCAGGCGTACTGCACATAGTTTATATTCCGGCTGTTTGGATGTATCGTCAAATGCATCAATGGTCACAAAGTTAATCATTCTAGTCATTTCCGTATCATGAAAAGGTGCCCATACCAGTCCTGGCCGCGGTTGTCCGCGGCCATTTAATTTGGTCTTCAGACAGCATTCGCCCCGGCGGGAAATGATTTTCACCAGTTCACCCTCCTTCACTCCCAGCCTATCAGCATCTTCAGGATGAATTTCAAGGTACATCTGAGATACCGCCCGTTTGAGTTCAGGAACATTCCCCGTCATCGTACTTGTATGCCAGTGCTCCAAAATACGCCCCGTCGATAAGAAATATGGATATTCATTGTCCGGTAATTCGGCAGGAGCTGCCTGGGGGCGAGCAAAAATAGCCGCCCGACCATCCGGTTTTCCGTAGAATTTAATGCCCTCTGCAACAAAAGGATCCCAGGGGGCGGCATAACGGATAGATGTTTCCGGTCCATTTTCTTTAGGAACCGGCCAAGTCAGCCCATGTTCCCGGCGTAAGCGGGCATAACTAGGTAAATCCATTTTGGTCCCAACCGTACATTTGCGATATTCTTCCCAAATCTCTTCATTGCTCTTATAGGAAAACAGTTCACTATAACCAAGTCGCTTGGCTATCTCAATCAGCGCCCAAACATCAGGTTTAGCTTCTCCCGGTGGTTCAACAGCTTTGGCAATGTGTTGCGTACGCCGCTCACCATTGCCGTAGATCCCTTCCTTTTCCATCCACAAGGCTGCCGGAAGCACAACATCTGCTAGCTCGCTGGTGCGAGTGGGATGATATGCTTCGGAGACAACAAGGAACGTCTTTTCCATACCAGCCCGGTACAAATTAAGATTGGGAATCGATTGGCCTGGATTAGTGCACATGACCCACAGCAGTTTTAAATCGCCTTTGACAGCAGCCCTGAACATTTCTACCGTATGGTACCCCGGTTTAGCGCTCATTCGCGAAGGATCAATTCCCCAAATCGCGGCGATTTCTTCACGATGCTTGGCATTTGCCACAACGCGATGAGCCGGCAGCAAATGTGATAAAGCTCCCACTTCTCTGACGCTGCCGCAAGCACTAGGCTGGCCGGTAAGCGAAAACGGTGTATTGCCGGGCTTGCAGATCTTTCCGGTAAGCAAATGTAGATTATGTATTAAGTTGTTTACCCACGTACCATGTATCCGCTGATTAAGCCCCATGCACCAAAGTGACATGGTATTTTTCCCTTTGGCAGCAAAAAGTCGTGCCGTTTCTCTAATTTGCTCAGCCGTAAGTCCTGTAGTGACAGCCACCTGCTCCGGGCTGTACGCAGCAATAAATTCTTTAAATTGCTCAAGTGATAATTTAGTATCACCTTGCATGAAGTTGGTGTGTTTTGCAATAAAAGTCTCATCCGTTAGTCCTTCTTCAAGAATTACGTAGGCCAGACTATTCAATAATGCCAGATCACTCCCCGGCACAAAAAGCAGCAACTGATCGGCAATATCGGCAGTTCTTGTTTTACGGGGATCAGCCACGATCACTTTAACATCAGACTTACTCTTCTTCCTGTCAATTATGCGGGAATAAATAATGGGGTGGGCCTCCGCCATGTTGGATCCGATAATGAAAAAAACGTCCGCTTCCTCAATGTCGGCATAAGTCCCCATGGGCTCATCCTTTCCGAAGGTACTGACATAGCCGGCAACCGCGCTGGCCATACAGGTTCGTGGATTACCATCAATATTATTAGTACCGATTGCGCCTTTAAACAGCTTATTAGCCAAATAAGATTCTTCTGCAATATTTTGTCCCGAACCGTAAAAAGCAACAGAGTCTTTGCCGTATTGTGCAATTGATTCTTTGAACTTATCAGCAATCAGACCAAGCGCCTCCTCCCAAGAGGCTTTGACAAATTCTCCATTCTTCTTAATCAGCGGATGAAGCAACCGGTCCTGGGTATTCATAATTTTAGGTAATAAAATGCCTTTAACACACAATCTTCCTTTATTTACAGCGCAGTCAGGATCGCCCTTAACAGCTACTATTTTCCCATTATTTACTCCAGACAAAACTCCACAGCCAGTTCCGCAGTAACGACAAACGCCTTTTACCCACTTCTCAGCATCCTGCTGAGAAGTGGGCCCCTGCATTGAGTTGCTGCCACTTGTAAACGCACATCCAGAACTGGCTAATGCCGAAGCAACGGCAAATGCTTTTAGAAACTCCCGGCGTGAACATTCCATGATATTCCCTCCTGCGAGTAAGCGGTAGGATCTTTATCCATTTGGTTTAGATGACAGCTTATACAAGCTTCGCGGCTGGGCGAGCTCGTATTCATTTTGTCATTGTGAACCAAGCCTCCATGACAGCTAATACAGGTCATCCCGTTGCTAAAGTGCTTAATTGTATGAGGATTTTTTGCTGCTGCCGCTTTTTCTACATTTGTAGTGACTTTCTCCTGATGGCAGCTCAAACAGTTAATATCCCTGGCTTGTGCCTGAGGAGCTATCGAGGCACCGCTTACATGTACATACAACTCTTTGACTCCTTTGATTTTCGCTTTTACCATTCCTTTTACACCTGGTTCAGAATGACAGTCAATACACGCAACATTTTTATGCGATGAAGTAAGCCAAGTTTGATGCATTGTCCCCATCTCATGACAAGCAGCACAAAATTCCGATTTTGAGGTGTGTCCTACAGTCCAGGCCGTACCAACAAAAAAGAAAATGACGATACTTGCGAGCATTAGTAAATGCCTTCCTGTAAGTTTTTCTTCACCTCGCAGAGCTTTCCACAAACTCACAATGTTTTCTGCCTCCTTTTTGGTTTCTCCATGAAAAATAGACTGACTTTTTATGGCATACATCCATACAAGCGCCACAGCTGGTACAATTCAGTACATCCAGTAATTCATTACTGCCAATTTGTATATTCATTGTACAAGCGGCCCGGCAGCGACCACACTGCACACAATCGGCGTGATCAATAGTTATGCCAATCACCTTCCATCTCCCTAATAATCCATATAACGCACCAAGAGGACAAAAATTCCGGCACCATGTTTTTTGTCCGCTAAGCCATTCGGCAAGCACGATAAAGATAAGCAATACCACTTCAAATCCGGCCCCAAAAACAATCAGCCTGCTAATCATACCTATAGGCGATAACATCGTATAAAATGGTAAACTGAACACAAATGCCAACAGTAAACATCCCGCCATAATAAAATAAGGAAGATACGTGTTGGCTGATCGATTTACCTTTGGTGTTTTAATCAACGCAGCCGCTTCCAGCAGTGTATGGAGAGGACAAACCCAGCTGCAAAATATCCGCCCCATTGCCAGTGCAATGGCAACCAAAGGTAAAGCCGACCATAACAGGGGAAGCCACAGCTCTTTACTGGCTAAGATGACTTCCAATGCAGCCAGAGGATCAGTTAATGAGACCATAAAAAATTGAGCCGAAAGATAAGTGCCAAACCAAATAGGGTTACTATACCAGATTTGTATACATAGCGCTCCTATGGCTATAAATTGAGTAACTTTCCTCAAAAAAAACCATTTTTTCATCTACGCCCAGCTTTCACCGTTATCGACGGTACTTCCGTAATACACACCTGCTCGCATAAACCACAGCCCACACATACTGCATCATTGACTACCGGTCTTTTGTAATCCTCCAGTTGAATAGCACGATTGTAAAATGGACAGCTCGTATAGCAGATCTTACACTCATCTCCCTGCCAGGCCAAACAGGTATCGGTATTAATTTGAGCGGTTCCCATCCTAATTTTTTCTTTTTCAATAGCTCGCAGAGCGCCGCTGGGGCAAACGCTAATGCAATCCATGCACAAATTGCAGGCTGCCTGGCGAGGTTTAATATAGGGTGTGCCAATAGACAGTCCTTGCTCTCCCTGCCCCAGAATAATTGCTTCCTGAGGGCATTTTTGCGCACATTTTCCGCATCGCAGGCAAGTTGCTAAAAATTCTTCTGCTTCCAGTGCTCCTGGCGGTCGGAGCAGGCCTGCAGCTGCCTTTCGCTTATCGCCGAATCCACCGAACAGTAGAGAAGCTAATGTGCCGAACAGCAAAGTAATTGTCGCCCTCCTTTTCATGACCGCCTCCTGTCTGCCGGTACTTTGTATAAATTTATCATACAGAAAACTACTTACACGGCACTTACAAATTGATTACAAAATCATTAATTATTTAAAAATTCTATTAACTATTTTTACAGGACTTGCATATTTCTCTACTTTTACCAACAAAAGAGCGCCCTTTCGGACGCCCTTACTTTTTCAAGCAATTATTTCACAAACAAATTTGTAACCTACACCCCAAACAGTTTTGATAAATTGTGGTTGTGACGGATCAGCTTCAATCTTCTCCCGCAGCCGCCTGACATGAACAGTTACCGTATTCTCATCGCCCTGATAATCACTGTGCCAGACTTTATTAAGTAATTGCATCCTGGTAAAAACCTGCTGCGGATTACTGACGAGCAGCCATAGCAGTTCGAACTCTTTGCCAGTTAGGCTGACTAACTTTGCAGCAACTGTCACTGTCCGGGTATTCAAATCTATCGATATACACCCGCAAGTGATTGTAGAGCTGTTTTGCATTTGGCGACGCCCTTGAACACGCCTAAGCACAGCTTGTACCCGCAATACCATCTCGGTAGGGCTGAAGGGCTTGGTAAGGTAGTCGTCAACTCCCATTCTGAGTCCGATAATACGATCCAGCTCATCTCCCTTTGCCGATAGTATCAATACAGGAATTTGATACTCATTGATTAGAATTTTTCCTACATCCAGACCATTCAGTTTAGGCAGCATCAAGTCAAGTATTACCAGGTCCGGCTGGTTGAGTTTTGCGCTTTGTAAAGCCTGTTCACCATCTATGGCTACCATAGTATGAAAGCCTTCCTTCTCCAGACAGTGACAAACAATCTTAAGAATTTTGGCATCATCATCTACTACCAGAATCTTTTCTCCCGCCACTAGTACGCCCTCCCTGTACGAATTGGAATAGTAAAGGTAAATATACTGCCTTGTCCGACAGCACTCGCAACACTGATCGTACCTCCATGAAGTTCAACAAGGTTGCGCGCAAGAGCCAGCCCTAAGCCGCTTCCCGAGTATTCCCGGTCTTTTGCATGATCAACTTGCCGGAATTTATCAAATATGTATTGTTGATCTTCCTGACTGATGCCAATGCCGTCATCAGCGACAGCGACTTGTACGGCTGGCAGCGCTTCTACCGGCTTATTGACAGAAACAGTTACGCAAATTTTTTTGCCCTCAGGAGTAAATTTTATTGCATTGCTAAGAAGGTTGCTAAGTATATGCTTTATTTTATCTGCATCAGCCATAACATAGGGGACATTCTCGTCAATATGTACGGAATACTGAATTTGCTTTCGGGTCAGTAAGGGTAAAATCGTACGGGAAACTTCACCTACAATATTATGAAAATCTACTACCTGATCATTCATACGCACTAACCCAGCTTCAATCTTCGACATATCCAAAATATCATTAATCTGGTTTAATAATTGATGCCCGCTGTCTAAGATATCGGCCAGGAACTCACGCTGCAGCGAACTTAACGTCTCACCTTCAGCTAATAAGATTTCAGTAAAAGCGATAATGGCAGTAAGGGGAGTTCGCAATTCATGGCTCATGACAGCCAAAAACTCAGACTTAAGCCGATCAGCTTCACTGAGCTTCTCATTCATAGCCATTAACTCTCTTCCTTGTGTCGCCAATTGCAAATTTGCTCTAATCAGCATCCGCGTACGCTCGGCTACCTTTTCCTCCAAGCCGGTATATAACTGCTGCAGTTTATCGGCCATAGTATTAAATTCAGTAGCTAAGCTTTGCATTTCATCATAGGTATGAATTTCATTCATCTGCGCCGACAATTCACCATGACCAATTTTAACTACTTTCGCGGTCAGTGCCTGTATTGGCTGAATAACGATATGTTCCATCAACATGTAGATAACACCAATGGTAACCAGAACAATAAAGATAATAAAGAGCAATTGCGTTACAACAGTATCGTGCATATTTTTTTCAAAAACCGTCATAGGAAACACAATGCTGATAGCCCCTGAAAAATCACCTGGCAGATAACCTTCCTTTAAATGGCCTGCCACATCCCGGGCACCGGCCGGGGATCCGTGACAAGGCATACAAGATTCGTCAAAATAGATCGGAACTAAATAACGGAATACCTTAATCCCATCAATCACATCATAGCCGTAAATCTCAGTCATTTGCCTGTTAGCAGCTAACTCTTTCATAAACTGAACTTCGAAATTGTCCGGCTTATTCTCCTCATCTCGAACCTGTGGTCTTGTCTGCTTGAATTTATAGCCAGAAGCTTTGTTAAAAATATCGCCTATTCCTTTTCCCACCGCAGCAGGATTTAAATGCTTGAACTCATAATGTCCATTCGAGTCAGAGTTAATCGTATCTTGCTGGACTGCAATGAACGAACGGGCTGCAATAAGCTGCTGTGCAATAACGGTAGCCTTTTCACGCATTTCCGACTCCGCCTGACGCTGGCTCATATTCACGTTCCACAATAAATTAATCGTCATCATCACAACAATAATAATCGCCATGCTCAACATAAAGCGCAGGCTCAAACTATTTCTAAGCTTCATAAGAAAACTCCACGAATGCAACAATTGCAGATTTACTAATTACATTCCGGTTATAACCAGAAAATTCCTGCAATTAAACCAATAAAAAAGACCCGGTTTTGCCACACCGGGCCTGCATAGTTATGTCCCCCACAAAAAGAGACATCTAAATTATACCGCGTCGTACGCGTAATGTCATCTCAACAGCATCCTGTCTGGAGCCTGTTTTTCAACATACATTCCAAACAAATCCGTTGATTATCAACTGGCTGAAACAACTGATCACAAGATGAGCATCGTGGCAATTTTGCTTGTATGACCCTGTGCTTGCCTAGTTGATTGGCAGCTCCTATTGCGATTGCCTGAACCGGACAGTGAGTAACACAAACATGACAACCTGTGCATTGCACAGGCTGGTGATAAATTTCCAATTCGCTGGTCAGGTCAATAACCGTAATTGCTTTACTACTGCAAAGCTTTGCACATAATCCACACGCTTGGCAGGCATCGCTAATGCTCATGTTAAAAAACACCTTACTATTTTCCGGCAACCTAATAGCAGGCATTGCTGACAAATATGTGGCAATCCATTTCTGACGCTCTAATCGTTCTATTGTAGCACCGGTAGGAAAAGTCACTTCTCTGATCGTTTCAAGTGCTGCACCAAACATTTCACTAAAAAAGCCTCTCCGGGAAATTGCTTTACCCCTAACCTTTATATAAGCAGCCTTATCTCCTGACTGAATTACATTTTTATTACAAAAGGTCAGCATCCGGTTAGCATTTGCAATTGCATTTGTAAGCTGCATGTGAACTGCCGGGTTGCACTGCCCGCATGCCCGGTCATCAACGATCAGCGTACTGCCTTTATATACAAGAGCAAATAAGAGTCTGCTTTCCAAAAATCCCAGACAGGGCCAAGAGCTTTCCCTGCTTTGTTTCTTACAGGCAAAAAGCGAGGGGTTTTCGGCCGCTCTGTGTTCCAATTCCCGGTTAGAATAGGATAGAGCCGCTATTGCTTCCGCAGGACATACAGCAACGCATACTCCACAGTGATTACAGAGCTTGGATTGAATTTGCCAATTTTCATCAATACAGTTAGCAGGGCAGTGGTCACGGCATCTTTGACAATGCATCTCTTTGTAGCGCCCGTTTAAGCATAACGCTTGGTCAATAGTTATGGTTTCAGCCATCTATGCTCCTCCTAGCCGCTATGCTGCCGGGACCGACTGCTGCATATTTCGCATTTCCAAACGGTTGTCTGTCTCTACTGATAGGTGATGATTTTTGTTGATTGCCTGCTCAACAATTTGTCGTATAGACAAATGCGTATTCGTAGTCTTGCGTGCCGCTGAGAACATGCTAAAACCATCACCCCCGGCAGCCATAAAATCGTTTACAGCAACTTTATAATATTGATTTTTCTCCAATTTCTTACCATTGTTTAACAACACCTGAGTAACACGCTTGTTCAAAGGCCGCGAATAATCATAGGTGACTTTAAGACCGGAAAACTGCAACATGCCAATCTGCTTATTAGCAATTCCATATTCCAACGTCTTTATGATCTCTGCCCCCGTCATTTCAACTACAGCTACTTGATTATCAAAGGGGAATAATTGATAAAGACTGGCTTTCGTAATGAAACCAAAGAACTCACCTGTACGTATGCCACCACCGTTTTGAAACGCAATATCGGCTTTACTGGCTTCTCGCATACTGTCTGTTGTCCATTGACCGAGCGGTGATAATTCATACCGACCATGTGAAAGCCGCGATTTTGCCTCGCCTATCACCTGCTGTTTAAGCGCTGCAGTTTGCGACTGAGCCTCTTGAATAATCCTGCTGACTGCCAAATCTCCCGCCAGCCCCTCAAGAGGAATTTCCGCTACATTAGTCACCACAGATATTACTTTTCTGTTTGCCCTCGAGTATACTAAATTTACTTTCCCAACTGCACGGCCATTATAGCCCGCCTGAATGATGGGTATCCCATTTACCGTCCCGGCTAATTTGGTGTGGCTATGTCCGGCGATGATTACAGCAGCCCCGCTGATCCGATTAGCCAATAGGGCGGCTTCCCCCCGAATCGTATTGGTCTGTTTATCAAGCTCACACCCTAGGTGAGAAAGCACGACAACAACTTCAGCCCCTTGTCGTTTTAATTCAGGCAACAGGGAATGCACCGTTTTAGCCGGATCGATAAAGCGATAGGCAGAAACGAATTGAGGATGTGCTTTATAAGCAGTCTCCGGTGTAGCAATGCCAATAATCGCTATTTTAACGCCCTTCTTCTCAACGATGAGATAAGGCTTAATATATGACGGTACTTTATTAGTGCCCTTTTCAATCATATTAGCAGCCAAAAAAGGAAAGTCCGCCTGCTGAGCCCGCTCACGCAGTATTTCTCTTCCCCAGTCAAATTCATGGTTGCCTACGGCCATCGCAGCAAAGCCAACATTATTCATTATCGATACAACCGGTTCACCTTTCAGCAAATCTGAGTCAATTGTGCCTTGAAACATATCTCCTGCACCTACAATCAGTGTCCCTTCCGGGTTTAGAACATACTCATCTTTTAAATAATGTGCCAGCCTGATTGCCCCCGGATTTTTACTTTCTTGCACGAGAGCACCATGAAAGTCATTCACTGTTAAAATAGTAAACGTAACAAATTCACCACTTTCAGTGCGTGCAGAAGAAATAGAATGACAAGCAGGTAGTATTACCAATAAGCCCAGTATGACAAAAAACCGTAGAATTATTTTCACATTTTACCTCCTTTACATTCTTTGAGGTATTACAGCCTTATATAAAGAGAACTCCCGGATAACTCCAGGAGTTTCATGCTCTACAGAATTGCGTCTAATGCAGCACTAATATCTTTACGGGGGCGATAGCCCACAATACGTTCTACTTCATGTCCATTTTTTATAATCAGCAGGGTCGGTACACCCATCACATTGTATTTACCTGCTAGCTGCTGATGATCATCCACATTAATTTTAGCAACCATAGCCTTACCGACATAGGTTTCGGCAACAGCGTCCAGCTCCGGACCGACCATTTTACAAGGTCCACACCAAGGAGCCCAAAAATCAACTAGAACTGGCTGCTCGGATTTTAATACCTTTTCTTCAAAATCTTGCTGCGTTCCAATCGTCACTACACCCATCGGCTCAGCCCCTTTTTAGTAAATCCTATTGTTAGGTTACCTTCATTTTAGAAAATTTTAACTAATTAGTCAAGAAAAACTACTCGTACCTTGTCCGTTCTAATCCAGCTCCGGCAGACTTCTTTATAGAAGCGTATCCAGCTCCATTCTAATAAAGCGAATAGCCCCACTGGCTGATGCGGCACCACGAAATGCAGCATAACAGTCATATCTGCCGGCTTCCAGCAATTGCCCGTCTTCATTAGCAAAAACCACCTGCAATGCGCTCCAAAAAGCGGGATTTGCCCGAAGAAGGTAGGTATGCTCAAGAGCATGCAAATTATGTGTAAACCCCAAACCAAAATGTCTTGCCACTTGTGTTGTCAGGACATTCTTGTTTTCACCCCGCTCTTCTTGATCGATATCATAAGTAAGTCTTTTTTTTTGATTAGCGTAAGGCCGATGCCCGTTATCAAGCACTATTTCCCAGACCCGCTGCGCAGCTCCGGTCTCATATAACCGCTGTATATCGACGGTATGACCAACTACAACTATTTCTTCATTAGTTAGTATAAGCGACGCAATCGCTACTTCTTCTGCGTTCACCTGAATCTGCACATCCTTACAGCTTATTCCTCTAAGTCATATAGCATGTGCATTTTTCAAAAAAAAATTCTATTTACAGCACTACATCAAGTAACCAAATGCTAGTGATCTTCATAGCATGAAGAAGATAGACACTTTAGTTAGCTAAGGCTAAGCACAAGCGCATCTTGTGATACAGTCAGCTAACATTTTTTCAACACAAAAACTTAGCTGAAGTTATAAAACTTAAAGGAGGCTAACACATGTTAGCACAAAATCAAATGCACACTTTATCGGATCTTGCTGTTGGATCATACTGCCAGGTAGCGGCAGTTGAATTAGAGGGCCTGATTCGCAGGAGAATTTTTGACCTTGGCATGATTCCTGGCACACCGGTTCAATGTGTACGAAAAAGTCCTGCAGGTGACCCAATTGCTTTTTATGTGAGAGGCAGTATGATTGCACTTCGTAACGAAGACGCGAGGCTGATTAAAGTTAATCCTTGGCAGCCCGAATAAAAAACCATTTTGGAGGTTAGTTTGGAAATGAAAAACGAGCTCGAATACCACTCCCGCATTTTGCGGGAACACTTTGGAATATCTGCCGGCTTCAAGCAATACATTGTCGCGCTGGCAGGTAACCCCAACGTAGGAAAAAGTACCGTATTCAATGCGCTTACCGGCCTGCATCAGCATACAGGCAACTGGCCGGGCAAAACAGTTGATAACGCTCAAGGGACTTTTTCTCATGATAATCAGTCTTTCCTTATGGTTGACCTGCCGGGTACCTACTCTCTTTTAGCCCACACCGTAGAAGAACAGATTGCACGTGATTTCATTTGCTTTGGCCGGCCTGATGCAGCATTAGTGGTAGTCGATGCAACCTGTCTGGAGCGCAATTTAAATTTGGCTCTGCAGGTAATGGAAATAACACCGAATGTCATCGTCTGTGTAAATCTGATAGACGAAGCCCGCAAAAAGAATATCTACGTTAACAGCAGCTTACTTGAAAAAGAACTGGGTGTCCCTGTTGTTGTGACTGCCGCCAGAACTGGTGAGGGACTGAATAACTTAAAAGAAACCCTTTATAAGGTCGCAAGTGGAGCACATATCTCACGCCCAAGGCAAATTATGTATTCGCCCCAGGTAGAAGAGGCTATCGCCAAGCTTGTACCGCAAATAAGCCGCATTATTGACCACCAGTTGAATCCACGCTGGGTAGCACTGCGGCTGCTCGATGGTGATCGTACCTTCATTGAAAGCATAAGCCGTCATATCAATATTGAAACAGGCCAGGAAGTTTCGGAGGTGGCATTTCAATGACTGCCATCGTCAAACCAATCAGTACACTGGCTCAGGTATGCACGCAGGCAGAAAAAATCCGCCTCCAGTCCGGAACAGAGCTAGGTGATACCATAATCACTGATATATATGCAAATGCCGAAGAAATTGCCCGCAAAGTCGTTATTACTCCAGATAATACACGGGCAAGCTGGGAAACTAAGCTTGATGACATTCTGACTTCCCGCATGTTCGGCTATCCAATTATGCTAGCGCTTTTAGGGCTTATATTTTGGATCACAATTGTTGGTGCCAATGTCCCCTCAGGAATCCTTGCAGATGCGTTATTTAGCTTTCAGGACCAGCTTACCGAATGGTTTCAGCTTGCCGGAGCACCTGACTGGCTCCATGGGGTACTAGTCCTTGGCATGTATCGTGGTTTAGCCTGGGTCGTATCAGTTATGCTGCCGCCAATGGCCATTTTCTTCCCCTTGTTTACCTTGCTTGAAGATCTCGGATATCTCCCGCGAGTTGCCTTTAATCTCGATCATGCTTTTAAAAAGTGCAAAGCCAGCGGCAAACAAATATTAACAATGTGCATGGGATTTGGCTGTAATGCGGCAGGTGTTGTTTCTGCCAGGATTATTGACTCTCCACGGGAGCGGATCATCGCCATTATCACCAACAACTTCGTTCCCTGCAATGGCCGTTTTCCCACCCTGATTGCAATAGCAACCATCTTTGTAGCCGGCTACTTCTCACCCGAATTGGAAACGCCAATTGCCGCTCTCACCATAACTGCATTGGTTTTTCTGGGTATCTTGATCACGTTTGGTGTTTCCTGGCTCTTATCCCACACCGTATTAAAAGGCGAAGCTTCTGCAATGGTATTGGAGCTCCCCCCTTACCGTAAACCACAAATTGGCGCAGTCATTTATCGCTCCATGATTGACCGAACTTATTTCGTCCTAAGGCGGGCTGTCATCATGGCTGCTCCAGCTGGTGCGATAACTTGGATTCTAGCAAATATTACGGTTGGCGACACCAGCATTCTCAATCACATGGCTTCTTTCCTGCAGCCCTTTGCCTATGCGATTGGACTTGATGGTTATATCCTGCTGGCCTTTATCCTGGGCCTGCCGGCTAATGAAATTGTTATTCCCATTCTGCTTATGAGCTACTTGTCCACAGGCTATATGATTGAAGTAGAAGAACTATCTGAGCTGTCACAGATTTTTATTGCTCACGGCTGGACCTGGCTTACTGCTGTAAATACTCTACTATTTTGCCTGCTTCACTGGCCTTGTGCGACTGTGCTGCTATCTACATACAAAGAGTCGGGCAGCAAGAAATGGACATTTTTAGCCTTTCTTCTGCCAACGGTTATTGGCTTCCTGGTCTGCTTTATCGTTGCCCAATCAGCCCGTATGCTGGGATTAGTGTAACTATTTCGCTGAGGTTGCGATACGCAGCCTCAGCTTTACTCATTTGCCACTTCCTGCTGGCTTATGATAAAAGCGGTAAGCTCATTGTGGATCAGCGGATTTTGCCGCATAAACGACACAAAGGACTGAATAACATTAATGGTGGATACTGACAAATAGTGCTCCATTGCTTCAGCCTCTGCACTGATATTACACTGGGCACTCAATATTAATAGAAATTCCTGCAGAATTTGATTGCGCTTCACTAAAAAACTGCCTATTTTCTTCCCTCTGTCCGTAAGGCCAATCAACCCATAACGCTGATAAGTAATACATTCTTTTAATTTTAGCCGTCTAAGGGCTTTGGTAACAGATGGTTGTGCAACATTTAATTTCTGACTGATTTCAGATACTCTGACAATAGGCTGAGTCAGTGAAAATCGATATATTTCTTCCAGATAATCTTCCAGACTAGGGGACAAATCAAAGATATTTTTTTCTTTTTTGCTCTCTCCTTTGCTGCTTGCCATAGTCGTCCACCTCAATATTCCATGTTTTTTCAATCCCGTTGTATTGTCATAACCACACATATTAAAAAATGCGTTGGTATCTCACTATATTCTATGCGTTTCATGCTACAATTGGACTGAAATATAAAATAAATATATACAAAAAAAGGCAACCGAATTCCGGTTGCCTTTCTCCATGAATAGTTAAGGAATCAGGACCATTTCTAAGAGATTATAACTGATTCAGCCTCTGCCGCAATATTTGCACTGCTTTTTTAATATCAGCAGCACCGACTAGCTCGGTTACTAAGGCAAATTGGGCCACACCCATACGTTTGAGTTCCGCAATATTGTGCTCCTTAATACCACCTATAGCCACAAAGGGCAATGAAATATTTTCGACTACATATTGTAAGTAATTGAAACCTACAGGAGCGCAAACATCTTTTTTGGTAGCAGTATTAAAAATCGGTCCGACGCCGATATAATCGACAATTCCACTTTGTACGGCAGCCTCTGCCTCAGCCGGTTTATGTGTGGACAAACCGAGTATCCTCTCATTGCCGATTAACTGACGAACTGCCTGCACCGGCAAATCATCCTGACCGATATGAATTCCATCAGCCTCAACTAATAATGCCAAATCAATATGATCATTAACAATAAAAGTAACATTGGCTTGACGGGTAATTTCGCGAATAGCAAGGCACTCCTCATACATCTGCCGGGATTTTTTGTCTTTTTCCCGGTATTGTACCACTTTAATACCAGCTTCCACCAATTCTCTCACAACATCTATATTACTTCGCCCTAATGAATGTTCCTCAGAAGTAATACCATATAGATCGGTTGTCAAAAAATTGTTCATCGCAGCTTTAATTTGCATATAAAAGCCCCCTCCCAATTCTAATACCTAGCAAAAACATCCTGATTGATAACATCACTGTGAATAGCAATTTCCCAGCCTGCTTCACGCGAACAATTTTGTAGGTACTCAACTAGTACCGCGATTACAGGCTGCTCAGTAGCAAAGTGCCCGGCATCAACGACAATTAAGCCCTTAGCCACAGCTTCCTGAGCTTCATGATACTTAATATCGCCGGTTATCAAAACATCTGCCCCTGCTGCCACTGCATAGCCAATCAAACTGCCGCCGCTGCCGCCGCAAAGAGCGACTTTCTCAATAACCTTATTCACATTCCCTGCAACAGTCACATGAGCTATGCCTAATGCTGATTTAACGTCATTAATAAAATCCTGAAACTCCCGCGGCCGGTTAAGCCTGCCTACCCGGCCTAAGCCCTGCCTAACCCCGCTGTTGGCAAGGGGATATACATCGTAAGCGGCTTCTTCATATGGATGTGCTAATAACATCGCCGATAGTACCTGTTTGCTAAGCGATTGAGGCACAATAGTTTCCAACCTGCTTTCTGCAGCATATTCTAATTGACCTATTTCTCCAAGAAACGGCTTAGTGCCTGCCAGCGGTAAAAACGTGCCGGTACCAGCAGTCTGAAACGTACAGTGGCTGTAGTTGCCAATATGCCCCGCTCCGGCCTCACAAAGTGCTTCCCGCACTTGCTCTACATGTGAAGAAGGAGTATATACAACAATCTTAACAAGCTTATCCTCATTTGTTATCTGGAGCGGCTCTATTTGCTGCAATTGCAGGCGGCCAGCCAACGCATCATTCACTCCGCCTGCAGCTATATCCAAATTCGTATGAGCAGAATAAACGGCAATTGAGTGTTTTAATAATGCAGCCATAATCTCTCCTTGCGGAGTGTCCGTGCGAATACTGGTTAACGCTTTAAATATAACAGGATGATGGCTAATAATAAGCTCATAACCATGTTGTGCTGCATAACGGGCCACAGGCAGCGTAACATCCAGCGTCACAAGCACCTTGCTGACCATTTGATCAGGAGAACCGACAAGCAGTCCCACATTATCCCAGTGTTCAGCCAAACCGACAGGAGCTAATCGCTCCATCATTTCAATTAAAGTTTTGCAGCTAACTGACATGCTTTTTCCTCCAGCTTTGCCAAGCTCTCCTGGTATTCCCGGAATTTAACCGATTGCCTCGCCTTTGGGCTGACATTCATTTCTGCTAAGACATACTGCTTTTGCTTAATCAACTGAAAGATGTGCTTCGCTAGGAGTATCGGCTTCTGTGCCCATAACACAGGACCTATTTCATACAGAACCGACTCAAGAAAAGGCGAATCCCCCTGCTCGGCAGCAATAATTTCATAGAGCTTGCCTTCTTCTTCTACCAGGGTTTCATCTGTTATATACCAGCCGTTTTGTACCAGCCACTGGCGCACGAGAGAAGCTCCGATCATTGGCTGAAGAATCATCCTTCTTAATTCACTTGTGACTGACGGATGGGCAGTCAGTATATCAATAATGGTTGTTCCTCCCATACCCGCAATTGTAACCGTGTCTGCTTCACCCGCCTTCAACACGGCAAAACCACTTCCAAAGCGAAGATCAATTTGTTTGCTCAAATTCAGACGGTCAATGATTTGACAGGCTGCCCGATAAGGGCCTTCATTCACTTCACCGGCTATCGCATGTGATATAAGCCCCTGCTGAAGCAAATAGACTGGTAAATAGGCATGGTCAGTACCAATATCAGCCACAACAGCTCCCTTTGGAACTCTTTCGGCAATCGCTGTTAGTCGTTCTCCTAAATTCAATATACTGCCTCCCAGAATGTTAGAGTGCCTATTGCTAACAGGCTCCCTATAGTATGAAACAAAACTTCTGCAATATTTCTATAAATCCTGCAAATAAATAAAGCCATCCATAATGGATGGCTTAGTGACCTTTTGGTGACCCGTAGGGGATTCGAACCCTTGATACCGCCGTGAAAGGGCGGTGTCTTAACCGCTTGACCAACGGGCCGAATATGTAATGGTGGGCCCACCTGGGATCGAACCAGGGACCAGCCGGTTATGAGCCGGCTGCTCTACCGCTGAGCTATAGGCCCAAAAGACATTGAAAAACAGGTTTTCGAGCGAAAGCCTGTTTATACAAAACAAAAATGGCTCCTCGAGTAGGACTCGAACCTACGACCGATCGGTTAACAGCCGATTGCTCTACCAACTGAGCTATCGAGGAACGGCATCGACATAACATATTGTACAACAATG
Organism: Anaerospora sp.; assembly: GCF_032013335.1. Taxonomy (NCBI): domain Bacteria; kingdom Bacillati; phylum Bacillota; class Negativicutes; order Selenomonadales; family Sporomusaceae; genus Anaerospora; species Anaerospora sp. Next base: position 95,738 of record NZ_DALZUO010000011.1, read on the forward strand.
TTAACTAGCCGTCAAGGTTTTTTTAATATTTATTCAAGAAAATCTTTTAGCTTTTTACTACGACTGGGATGGCGGAGCTTCCGAAGTGCCTTTGCCTCAATCTGACGAATTCGCTCACGAGTTACACCAAAATGCTGACCGACTTCTTCCAAAGTACGTGCTCTGCCGTCATCCAAACCAAACCGTAAGCGAAGAACTTTCTCTTCCCTTGGAGTTAATGTCTCCAGCACTTCTTCGAGCTGCTCTTTTAATAGCATGAAAGAAGCCGCTTCCGCAGGTGCCGGTGCATCCTGATCTTCAATAAAATCACCAAGATGAGAGTCTTCTTCTTCACCGATCGGTGTCTCAAGTGAAACAGGCTCCTGGGCTATCTTCATAATTTCACGAACCCGTTCAACGCTAATATCCATTTCTTTAGCGATTTCTTCCGGCAAAGGCTCTCTGCCTTTATCCTGCAAGAGTTGACGGGAAACACGAATCAATTTATTAATTGTTTCCACCATGTGCACCGGTATACGAATGGTACGCGCCTGATCGGCGATTGCTCTGGTAATTGCCTGCCGAATCCACCAGGTAGCATACGTACTGAATTTATAGCCTTTATTGTAATCGAACTTCTCAACGGCCTTAATGAGTCCAAGGTTACCTTCTTGAATAAGATCCAAAAAGAGCATGCCTCTTCCTACATAGCGTTTAGCAATACTAACAACAAGCCGTAAGTTTGCTTCTGCCAGACGGCGCTTTGCCTCTTCATCGCCTTGTTCCATACGTTTGGCGAGATTAATTTCCTCATCAGCAGTAAGCAGTGGAACGCGGCCAATTTCCTTCAGATACATCCGAACAGGATCGTCAATGCTGATGCCCTCAGGAATGCTTAGATCAATATCTACTTCTTCCGGAGCAGTTTCAATCTCAGCCTGATCAGGACCTTCAAATACTTCTACATCAGGAATTTCATCAACAATTTCAATGCCTTTAGTCGTAAAAACTTCATACATGTCATCAATTTCATCAGGTGACAAATCTTCACCTTGGAGAGTATCCATGATTTCTGCGTATGTCAGCATACCGCCGCGTTTTTTACCTTTATGCAATAACTCATTTACATGTTCACTCGAAACACTTTTCTTTTCGGTCATTGTTACTCCCCCCTCCTTTGGCACGTCTGATGAGTTGAGCTCATGCTATCTGCACTAATAGTCTTATGACTGAAGCAATAGTTTAATTTCATCATTAATTCGTTTGCTTTCAGCTAATTCCTCCTGAAAGCGACTATCCCCCAAACGTTCTAATTCATCGGCTCGCAGCCGGTGTTGTTCAAATAAGGTTTTAAGACTTGTCAGCCGAATCGCTTTAATGTAATCATCAACCATTCGGGTAACATCACTGGTTTGTTCATCTATAAGCATAATATGTGACAGTTCGATATTGGCTTTCTCACTTAGCGAATTGGCTAAAGCAGCCGGCGCTAGTTGATTTCCTGAACTGTACGCATGAAATAAGGAGGTGAGTATTTCCCGCCGGCTTTCATCCTGAAAATCATCGGTTGAAAGCTGGACTTGTACGTAGGAGATAAGGGCAGGATCTTCACACATTAAGCGGATTAGGTGCTGCTCGGCGGCAGAATTTTTTTGTACGGCACGCCTTGACACCGAGACACTTGTTGTATTATATCCATTCTTCCCCGTTTTTACAATTTTATCCTTTTTATTATTTGTTGCATATTTATTAAATTCGCTGCGAATAGCGCTTTCATCAATACTGAGGAGCTGGGATAACCGTGTAATGTGTCCGTCAATTTCAACGGCATTGTTAGATTGAATTAACGCCGGCAATACTTTCGCCACAACAGCGACTTTGCCTTCAAGGCGGGAATAGTCCGTATCTTTTAATGCCTGTTGAATCTGATAATCCAGTAGTCCCGGAGCCCGCTGAATAAAACTCTGAAATTGCTCAATACCATTCTTACGAATAAATTCATCAGGATCCTTGCTATCCGGAACGGAGGCGATCCTGATCGTGATGCCCAAAGTCCTGACGACTTCCAAGGCCCGCAATGTCGCATTTTGACCAGCCGCATCACTGTCATATGCAAAGACAACCTCTGCTGCCTGCCGCAAAAGCAACCGGCCTTGTTCCGGCGTAAATGCTGTACCTAATGAAGCCACCACATTTTTTGCCCCTGCTTCATGAGCTGTTATGGCATCCATATATCCTTCTACCACAATAGCCTGCCCCAAATCACGTATGGATTTGCAGGCTTGATCAAAAGCGAACAAAGTTTGCCTTTTATTAAACAATACCGTTTCAGGTGAGTTTAAATATTTAGGCTGGCTATCATCCATTACTCTGCCGCCAAAGCCAATCACTCTTCCCCGTGCATCACAGATTGGAAATATGATACGATTGCGAAAACGGTCATAACTTCCTTCCCCTGTTGGACGGCTGCTCACTAGCCCCGCTCGCAGCAGAAGTTCCTGATCAAAACCACGTTCTTGAAAAGCTAATGATAGTTTATCCCAACCGGGAGGAGCAAAACCAATTTTAAATTGTTCAATTCCGGCTTTCGTTAACCCCCTGGATGTCAGATAAACAAGCGCCTCTTTTCCATAACTGGTCTTAGTAAGACAATTATAAAAAAAGTCACGCGCCATTTCATTTACCCGGTATAACTGAGCCATTTCCCTTTCCCGGTTAATTTCAAACTCACTTTTCTCTTGCTCGGGCAAAGGGATATTCAGTTTTTGCGCCATCTTCTTTACTGCTTCTAAAAAGCTAATGTTTTCAACTTTCATGAGAAAATTGAAAACATTTCCCCCTGCCTGGCAGCCAAAGCAGTAAAAAAAACCTTTGTCAGGAGCAACGGAAAAAGAGGGTGTTTTCTCATTATGAAATGGACAGCAACCCCAAAAATTTTTCCCCTTTTTTTTAAGGGGAATATATTCGGAAATAACGCTGATAATATCGCTCTCCGTCCGCACCCTGTCGACAAACTCATCATAAAGAGTGTTCTTCAATTAAACCATCCTAACAGGCTTACCATAATATGACTATGAAATAAAATGAATGTTTGAGACTTAATTCTACATCTTTTTCCATAATCCTTCCATAATCTTTCCAATAAACTTACATGTAAATCGTCTTTCTCTATTCTAACTAATAATATTCAATACAAATAGCAAATATCCTTTTTTCCTCTTGACAACCAGGAATATTTTTGCTAATAAAAGCAGCTCTACATCAGTAGAGCTGCTCGTTTATACTTGTTCCCGCCACAAAGAAGGGATAAAAAAATCTTGAAAGAGTTTAATGGCATACAGGTCTGTTAAGCCTGCTATATAATCAATCACAGTTGCCTGTAGTCCCCATCTCTTTTGACGGTCAATAAACTCTTGAGGCAAACCGCCGGGAAAAGACATATAATAGTCATATAGTTTTTGGATTACATATTTTGCTTTCTTGCGGTCAGGTTCCAGTGCAGGTGAACGATACAGGTTCGCAAACATAAATTGACGAAATTCATCCATTGCCTTTTGTACGGGTAACGACATTTGAATTTCGTTTTTTCCTTCCGAAGAATGAATCATATCCGCAACCATAACTGTGATCATTTCTGATGGTTTCGTGCCTAAAATACTGCTAACCCCCTGGGGCAGCTGATCTGGCAGCAGCATATTCGCCCGGATACCATCATCATAATCATGGCAAAGGTAGGCAATTCTATCCCCAATTCTAACAATGTTGCCTTCTAAAGTTGACGGTTTGTTAGGACCAGTGTGATTAACGATTCCATCCTTTACCTCTATAGTAAGATTTAATCCCTGCCCATTCCGCTCCAAATACTCAACAATCCGCAGACTTTGTTCATTGTGGTTGTAATGGCCAATGATTTCCTGCAAAGCATACTCGCCACAATGTCCAAAAGGGGTATGCCCCACATCATGCCCTAGCGCAATAGCTTCTGTCAAATCTTCATTAAGCATGAGGCCGCGGGCAATCGTTCTCGAAATCTGTGCAACTTCTAAGCTGTGAGTCATTCGCATGCGGTAATGATCTCCTGGCGCTATATAAACCTGCGTCTTATGTTTTAGGCGCCGGAAGGCTTTACTATGAATAATCCGGTCTCGATCACGCTGATAATTGGTACGGAAATTACAGGGAGTTTCCGGTTCATCCCTGACAGCTTCTCGACTTTTAGCAGAAAATGGTGATAATATTTTGTATTCCTGCTCTTCACTACGCTCGCGGACATTCATTTTCTATGCACCCCCTATCCTTATTATATCAAAAACCAGTTATTTACATAGGCGATTATCACCAATCTTTGCTATAATAATGACAAAGGAAGGTGCTTCAATGAGATACAAGGTAGTGATTACTACATTACTTATTATTATTTTACTAACAGGAACTACTTTAGCAGCTAAACCGATAATTAAGTCAGACCGTACATATTTCGATGTATCAACAGGTCTTTACGTATTAAACGGTAATGTCTATATCGAAGTCGGAAACCGGATAATTAAAGCAAATCAGGCCAAGGTTGATTTAGCTTCACTGGAAGTCTGGGCCAATGGCGGTGTATCTGTCACCCAGGGAGACATTTACTTTACTGGTGACAGCGTATATGTGTATGGAAGTCAAAAGCTTGCGCAGATCAGCGGCGGAGTCAACTTTTCCCGGACAGGAGTTGCCATTACCGCTGATAGCGTTGATTACAATTGGCAGCAAAAGGTAGCTGTCTTTAGTGGCAACGTTAATGTAACGCAAGGCGATAACTGCTGGAGTGCTGATCGTGTAAACTACAATGTGCAAACCAATGTCTTTTTTTAAGCCAAAGAGGCTGTGGGCAACTTATTCATAAGTTCCTACAGCCTCTTTAATTTTTACTTTTGCTGTTGCGCATTCTTTTGGGCAATTTCCAATATCCGATTAGCAGTCTCTTCAATCGCCTTATTGGATACATCAATAATCGGGCAACGTATTTTACGCATAATTGCCCGGGCATATTCCAACTCTTCTGAAATGCGTTCCAGATTGGCATAGCTGGCATCAACGCCTAACCCCATAACCTTCAGGCGTTCCGAACGGATCGAGTTTAATTTGAACGGGTCAATGACTAATCCTACGATGCGCTGGGAAGGAACTTGAAACAGTTCTTCCGGCGGGGGTACTTCCGGTACAAGCGGAAGATTGGCGACTTTCAATTTTTTATGAGCCAGATACATGCTTAACGGTGTTTTTGAGGTTCTTGATACGCCAACGATGACAATATCCGCTTTCAAAAAACCCCACGGATTTTTACCGTCATCATATTTAACTGCAAATTCCACCGCCTCAACTCGTTTGAAATACTCTTGATCCAGTTTATGAATCAGACCAGGTTTCATTTTGGGTTCCAAATTCGACAGTTTTTCCACTGCATTCATCATTGGTCCCATAATATCAACGGTGGGAATTGAGTTCTGCTGTGCATAATCAAGTAAAGCCTCCCGTAAATGGGGAGAAACAATAGTATGGCAGATAAGGCTTTGATGTTTTGCAGCTTCGCGAATGGTTTCTTCGATTTGCTGCACCGAATTAATATAGGGAATGCGAATAATATCAAACCGGCTCGCATCAAACTGGCTGGCAGTTGCACGTGCTACCATTTCGGCTGTTTCGCCGATCGAATCAGATAAAGCGTAAATAATTGGCAAGGCAGTAATGGTTTTTACCTCCTTTTTCCTTCTCCAAACTCAACAAACAGCCGCGTAATATTCGTTTTTGTCAGACGTCCGATTACCTCATATTCTTTGGCATCAGGCAGATTAAGCGGACGAACAACAGGCAGGCTGTCTACTTCATGATCAATCAATTTTTTTGCTGCCGCCAGCACCGATTCTTCAGGGGTGGTCACCACTAATTTGGGCATTGGCGTCATGAGAACTTTTACCGGCATTTTTTGCAAATCACTATTGCCGATAGCAACTTTGAGCAGATCCTTACGGGAAACGACTCCTACTAATATTCCTTGCTCAGCCACAAATACCGTTCCCACATCTTCCAGAAACATGGTAACGACCGTATCATATGCACTTGAACCCGGTGCTACGACTACCGGTAAGGATTGAACATCCCGTACAGTTAAACGTTCAATTTCTTCTGCCAGCACAGATAAGCTGTTTTTGCCAACATAGAAATACCCTACTTTAGGACGGGCATCAATTACACCAGCCATAACGAGAATAGCTAAATCAGGCCGGAGGGCAGCTCTAGTGACATTTAACCGCTCCGCAATCTGCTCGCCGGTTATTGGTCCATTTGTTCTTACAATCTCAGCCATTTTCTCCTGCCGTGGCGTTAAAGCGATAGTTAACACTCCTTTCCTCGACAGATATCTGTAACAATACGCTAAAATTAGAGTAATTCCTCTATATGAGTATAAAACATCCGGCAAAAGCCGGATGTTTTTTTTCTACCAGGTATAGTCGGTCGTATCGGCAATTCCGCGGCCGGTAAGCTTATCCAGCATGATTCGCTGTTCAACCTGGGCCACCTGCCGTCTAGCTGCTTTCACCGCATCAGGATTAACTGAAATAGAATCGATGCCGCTCTTAATCAAGAACTCTGTAAAATCAGGATATACGCTTGGAGCCTGACCGCAAATAGACACTGTTTTACCATCGCGGTGAGCGACTTCAATTAAGTGACGGATCGCACGCTTAACAGCTAAATCCCTTTCACTGAAGATGTGAGATACTGTTTCATTATCACGGTCACAACCAAGCACCAGCATGGTAAGATCATTGGAGCCGATTGAATAACCGTCAACAAATTGATTGAACTGATCTGCCAGGATAATATTAGCGGGAATTTCGGCCATCAGCCATACTTTGAAATCAGCATTACGCCTGAGTCCCTGCTCAGCCATCAAGGCCGTCACCTTAGCCGCTTCCTCCACCGTCCGGCAAAAGGGAATCATAACATTCAAGTTTTTAAAACCGTATTCTTCACGCACTTTTTTTACAGCCTGAAGTTCCAATTTAAAAGCCTCAATATATTTCGGATCATAATACCGTGAGGCCCCCCGCCAGCCAAGAAGCGCACTTGGTTCATAAGGCTCATATTTGTCGCCGCCTTTTAAATCGCGGTATTCACTTGATTTAAAATCACTGAAACGCAGTACGACCGGTCTGGGAGCCATTGCCTGACATACCTGACGGATACCTTCAGCCAAACCTTCTACCACCTTGTCGGCACGTCCGGTTTCAATCAGATATAAGGGATGCTCGTGAATATAGGTGGTCCAGATAAACTCTTCCCGCATAAGTCCAATTCCATCGCAAGGAAGACCGGCATATTTCTCAGCTAGTTCCGGATCGCCAAGGTTCATGTATACGCGTGTCCCGGTTACCGGGAAAGTTTCTATAAATTCAGGAATGGCATTACTTCCCTGAACAGCCGGTTTCGCTACTAAATCACTGATTAAACCATCATAAACAATACCATTAGTAGCATCTACCGTAATTTCTGCTCCGTCAGCAATAGCAACTGTCCCCTCTGTGCCACGGCTTTTAGTCCCCACAATGCAGGGAATGCCCAGTTCACGACTAACGATAGATGCATGGCAGGTCATTCCACCTGCATCCGTAATGATCGCTTTCGCTTTTTTCATAGCTGGTACCCAGTCTGGAGCCGTCATCTCCGTAACCAGAATTTCGCCCTCTTTGAAAGTGTCAATCATCGACGGATCAAGTATAACATGGGCTTTGCCACTGACACGTCCCGGGCTGGCAGGCAATCCTTTGGCTATTACTTTACGATCTGCAGCAATAGGTGCCTTTACGGCGGTGTCACCAGCTGCCCCTTTGCCTTTATTACGCCGGGACCATACCGTTTCAGGCCGAGCCTGCAAAATCCACAGCTTACCATTGCGCTCGTCAATACCCCACTCAATATCCATATACGAACCGTAATGCTTTTCAATATCAATAGCATAACCGGCAAGCTCCTGAATCTGCTGATCGGTTAAAACAGATGCTTTGGCCAAATCGGCCGGAACCTTTTGTTCTTCACAGCCGCCGCCAGCTTTACGTACAAGCATGACAGGCTTTTCATGAATGCTGCGCTGTTCAATTGCACGGTCACTTTTACGTACCAGATAGCTGTCAGGCGTTACAGTGCCTTGAACAACATATTCGCCTAACCCCCAGGAACCTTCAATAAAGATACTGGTATCATTACCCGTCGCTACGTCAACAGTGAACATTACACCGGCAGCCTGAGAAAAAACCATCATTTGTACAACAGCGCTAAGTGCTACTTCCAGATGGTCAAACTCTTTCTTCACGCGGTAATACACGGCGCGATCGGTAAAAGTAGAGGCATAGCACTCTTTAACCCGCGCGATTACTTCTTCTTCTCCCTGAACATTTAAATACGTATCCTGCTGACCGGCGAAACTTGCATCAGGCAAATCTTCAGCCGTTGCACTGGAGCGAACAGCAACGTATGGGTTAGCTTCTCCTGCCCGTTTTGCTAATTCACGATAGGCGGCAGCAATTTCTGCAGCCAAGTCGTCAGGCATCTGAGCAGCCATAATTTCTTGCCGGATGGCTGCTGTAATATCTCTCAGCTTACGGCTGTCCTCTACATCATCCAATTCACCAATTAATGCTGCGATTTTCTCGCCAAGACCCGTTTTCTCTATAAAATTTCGATATGCTTGAGCAGTTGTAGCAAAACCATAAGGAACAGGAACTTGGGTACGGGATGTCATTTCACCCAGCGAAGCAGACTTGCCTCCCACTAATGGCACGTCTTCTTTATTAATGTCATCAAACCATAAAACCAAGCTATTTGTTTTATTCAACACTAATCATCCCTTTCTGTATTTATGTTATACTATTTAACGTTTTTGACTTATATAGTATATACTATATCAAAAAGAGGTTTCCTGCAATACCGATTCTTATAAAAATATAAAATTAACATTCCCGAATCATATAGATCTATACAAAAAGGAGTTGCTCCGGAAAGTCCGGGGCAACTCCTCTTATAACTTAGTTTGCTGCTATTTTGCTTAAATCGGCAACGCGCTGCGCAAGCGTCGTAATCGATTTTAATAAAGCGAGACGGTTATTACGCACTTTCTGATCTTCCACCATAACCATAACTGCGCTGAAAAATGCATCTATTGGCTCAGCTAGGTTAGCTAATGCTTCTAGGACATGTTTGTAATCCTGCGTCTGAATCAGCTGACTTATCTTCTTATGCGCCTGCTCGTATGCTTCATATAAGGCCGCTTCTGCTTTGTCCGTCAGCAAGTCTGCTTCTACGTTTTCGCTGTCGGCATTCTTAGCTAAGTTTGCTACCCGTGTCAAAGCTTGAACGGCTTTTTGCATCGCAGCTGACCCTCCGTCAACACTGACAGCTTTAGCCCGCAGCCAGGTATCATATACGTCATCAGTTCCAACGGCCATAACTGCATCGATGATATCGTAGCGGATTTTTTCATCAGTCAGGATATTCTTAAGCCGCAGCCGGAAGAATTCCTGTAAGTCGGCGGTTATTTTCGTCCTTTTTTCGACAGTTGTAATATTGAGTAAATCCATTGTCCGGGCAAATAGTTGGTCTAGTGACACCTGGTATTGCCCCTGAAGAAGAATATTTACGATTCCCAAGGCCTGCCGGCGCAGCGCAAAGGGGTCCTGCGAACCGGTAGGAATAAGCCCCCGGCTAAAGGTAGCAACAATGTTATCTAATTTATCCGCAATGCTTACCGCCTGGCCAATAGCTGACTGGGGCAGCTCATCACCGGCAAACCGCGGCAGATAATGCTCATAGATTGCAGTGGCAACCGCAGGGTCTTCACCACTGAGAAGAGCATATTCGCGGCCCATTACGCCCTGAAGTTCAGTAAATTCATTAACCATCCCTGTTACCAGGTCTGCTTTAGCTAAATACGCTGCCCGTCTGGCGCTGACTACTCCAGTCTCGCCTTTGCCGGAATGATTGAGGATAAAAGCAGCCAGTTCTTCCAGACGCTTGGTTTTATCATACATAGTGCCAAGCCCGTCCTGAAAAACAATCGTCTTTAACTTTTCAACCCGGTCAACAAGTTTTATTTTCTGATCTTCTTCGAAGAAAAATCTGGCATCATCCAGTCTTGCCCTAAGTACCCGCTCATTGCCGTGACGCACAATATCAATATAATCGGCTCCGCCATTACGTATGGTTATAAAAACCGGCAGCAGCTTCCCATCTTTACCAAACACGGGAAAATACCGTTGATGCTCCCGCATCGGAGTAATAATTGCCTCCGGCGGCAGGCTGAGATATTTATCTTCAAAACGTCCACATAGAGAAGTGGGATACTCAACAAGGAATATGACTTCTTCCAGCAGATCTTCGTCAATACTGGCCGTCCCGCCCTGGCTGACAGCCATCTTTTCAATTTGTTCGCGAATGACGGTTCTTCTAACATCTTGATCAACCATTACATGATTTTCAGCTAATTTACTAAAATAGTCATCAGCTGAAGAAAGAGCAATTTCCCCTTTACTCATAAACCGGTGACCTCTGGTAATGTTGCCTGATGCAACTTCTGCAACAGTAAAAGGAATAATATCGCTGCCAAACAAGGCAACCAGCCACCGGATAGGACGAACGAAGCGCATATCAATATTGCCCCAGCGCATGTTCTTTGGAAAATTCAAATTATCAATAAGTGAGTGCAGCAGTTGGGGCAGCAGTTCACGGACCGAACGTCCTGTTTCTTCCACAATGGCATACACATAACCATCTTTTACTACCAATTGAGAGACGTCTACACCCTGTCCCCGGGCAAAGCCTTGCGCGGCTTTAGAAGGAGTTCCATCATCACTGTAGGCAATCTTCACAGCCGGTCCTTTATTCTCACTGCGCTTATCAGCCTGCTGCTCATCCGCCTGCCGAACAATGAGCGCTAACCGCCGCGGCGTACCTACTGTGCGAATTTCACTGAAGCCGATCCGTTCAGCCACAAGCATGGCTTTTGCTGCTTCAGCCAATTGTTTTAAAGCACCCGGCATAAATTTAGCTGGTATTTCTTCTGTTCCAATCTCGAGCAGAATATCTTTTGCCATGCTTATTTACCCCCTTTCAAGAGTGGATAACCAAGTTTTTCCCGCTGCTCCAAGTAGCCTTGTGCACATAGGCGGGCCATATTGCGAACTCGTCCGATAAATGAGGTTCGTTCACTAACGCTGATTGCGCCCCGAGCACCTAACAAGTTAAAAGCATGAGAGCATTTCAACACGTAATCATAAGCTGGAAGCACATAACCGGCCTCAATAACCCGAATGGCTTCTTTTTCATACATATCAAACAGTTGGAATAGTAACGCCGTATCAGCTATCTCAAAATTATAGTGTGATTGTTCCACTTCGTTGCTGTGGAAGACATCACCATAAGTAATACCATTTACCCATTCGAGGTCAAATACGTTCTCTTTTCCCTGAATATACATAGCCAGGCGTTCTAGCCCATAGGTAATCTCAACCGACACAGGTTTAACATCAATGCTTCCTACTTGCTGAAAATAAGTAAACTGGGTAATTTCCATACCATCAAGCCAAACTTCCCAGCCCAAACCCCAGGCACCTAAAGTCGGTGATTCCCAGTTATCTTCAACAAAACGGATATCATGCTTAGCCGGATCAATCCCGAGCAAGCTCAGACTCTCCAGATAAAGCTCCTGAATATTGGCCGGTGACGGCTTCATAATCACCTGATATTGATGATGCTGAAACAACCGGTTTGGATTGTCACCATAACGGCCGTCAGCAGGCCGCCGTGATGGCTCCACATAAGCCACATTCCATGGCTCAGGCCCCAGCGCCCGCAAAAAGGTAGCCGGATTCATCGTTCCTGCTCCCTTTTCCACATCATAGGGCTGTTGAATAATACAGTTCTGTTTTGCCCAGAAATTTTGCAGGGTCAAAATAATATCCTGAAACGTCATACAAAAACCTCCTCATTATTGTAGGAAATGAAAATACAAAAAAACCTGCCGCCCCACGTAACAAACTTGTTTGTTACAGGGACGGGAGGTTTACTTCCCGCGGTTCCACCCTGATTGGTCACGAATGACCCACCTTGGTTCTATTACGAGCTTTACTATTTCCCGAAAGAAATTTCCTCTCGCAGCCTTCGGAGTGCCTTCACTTGTAATTTTGTCAGGCTCACACTATTCCCGACTCGCTGACGATACAAGTTACTCTTCTCCTGCATTGCCCTAAATCCGTACATATTCAATATGTACAATTATCGCCTCCGGCATACACGCCTGAGGTAAATATAGGATACCATAGGAGATAACCGAAAGCAATAGCTTACCGAAACTTTGCTAGTGTCTTGGAAAAGTTGTGAATTAGACAGTGTAGATTTTTTTGCAATGCAAGGCGGCGGAGGAGCCCGCTGCAGCCAACTTGCAAAAAAGCATACCTGCCTTTATCTCCAGGCAGGTATGCTTTTTCCTATATGATATCGTTTCTCCGGTCTTTGATCGGTTCATCTTCATTGATTTCGCTTTGTTCTGCTTCCGGCTCATTCTGTTCCTCACTGCGCACAACTTCTATTGTACACCGCTTGAAAACTGCAACCAACACGCCAAGAGCTGCCAGTTGGGGGAGTACGACTGCGCCAATTGTTCCTAATGTAACGGGAATATCCACTAAGTTCCGGCCGTCATGCTTCACTCGCACCTTTGTTACATTACCTTCGTGAATCAGTTCTTTAACCTTATCGATAACTTCTCCGGAACGAACTGTAAATTCTTCCGTCCAGGATGTCTCTTTGGTGTTTTCCAAATCAATTAACGTGCTGATAATATTGCCCTGATTGCGTTCCAGTGCCTCTTTTGCCTCGCGATAGGAGATTCCTGTTCTGTCACGAATAATGTCAATTTTCTCTAGTGTAATATCATCCATTCGATTAACCCCCTGCATTTTATCCTTTATTATCCCCTGACTGGCTAGCTTTATCCATTACAGAGCTGCGGGCAAGTTGTTTGATAAAAGAAAGGGATTTTAAAGGCTTTCCCAGATGATATTCTAAGTAACTATACAGTATATTCTCCAGCTGCAGCAAGGTTCTACTATTAACACTAAATGAATCGGGCTGCTGCCAATCCAATTTCAATAACTTATCCATTAATTCACCGGCTGGAAGCCCAAATTCCGGTAGCGGTTCTTGCTGGCAATAGTGGCAAATACAGCCTCCCTGATCGCAGCTAAAACCAGCAGACTGATCAAGCGCTCTGCCGCAATTGACACAAACTGAATACTCCGGATGGAATCCAGCTAACGCCACCAATTGCCAACCCGAAGCTAACGCAGTAATGCGTGGATTACGATGAGGAAGTGTATGATATGCTGTTAACAGCATATCATACACAAATTCATCAGGCTGCCGCTCTGGCCATAGCTCGCTTACCAGTTCACTTAAAAAAGCCGCATATGACAATAAAGTAATATCGTCTCGCAGTTCACGAAAAGAATTGATTATCTCGCATTGAGTAATCGTTTCTACTCCGGTTGTGCCGGCAATTGCCGCCCGTATTGACGCAAAAGGCTGCAGACACCCGCCTAGTCGGCTTTTAGGTTGTCTTGCCCCATGAGCTATAGCCTGGAATTTACCATGCTCACGGGAAAATAAGGTGACCATCCTATCGGCATGCGCTGAGTCACGCACTGCCAAGAGGATGGCCTCAGTAACATATTGACGAGCCATATTCATCATTAGTCCGGTGATGCTTCAGGATCACTGGGGCCATACTCGGTACATTCGCGATACGCTAAATAGGCGCTAATTTGCCCGGTAGTCTGGAAAAGTTCCCATAATAAGTCCTTCAACAACACTCGTCATCATCCCTTCGTAGAGAATTAAGAACATCTACCAGTTATTCTTCTGCTATAACCACTGATGAATCTATGGGAATGGCTTTAACCCGAACAACCCGGAAGCCATTTACCTGCAGCACTTCGAAGGTATAGTCACCAATATTAACTTTATCACCGATTTCAGGGCGGCGTCCTAGCGAGCCAAAAATATAGCCGCCAATTGTGTCTTCTTCCGGCTCTTCTAACCTGATATTCAAAAGCTCTGCTACATCATCAAGCAGTACTCTCCCATCAAATTCATAGCAGCCATCAGGGAACCTTCTTACTTCCGCCTCTTCATCATTATCATGTTCATCTTGTATATCGCCAACAATTTCTTCTAGAACATCCTCTAGGGCAACTAATCCGGCAGTACCACCGTATTCATCCGCAACAACAGCCAAATGAGTGCGCTTTCGGCGCATGAACTGCAGCAGCTTAGCTACTGACATGCCCTCCGGTACTACAAGAATTTCTCTCATGACTGCATTTAGATTCTTACTTTCCGTATCATTCATATCTAAATCCATTAAATCCCGTATATGCACCATGCCAATAACATGGTCCTTATCTTCCGTACACAAAGGATAACGTGTGTGTCCGGTTTCACGAACAACACGCATATTCTCTTCAAAGGTGTCTTCAGTGAACAAACAGCACATATCCTGCCTGGGTACCATAACTTCCCGGGCAAGTCTGTCAGCAAAATCAAAAACATTATCGATGAGTTCACTCTCCATCTGATCTAAAACACCACCACGATGGCTGGCGCTGACGATCATCCGCAGTTCATCTTCAGAATGTGCCAGTTCAGTCTCATTCGCCGACTTCATTCCCATAACATTTAAAATTGCTTTTGCTGCCTTATTAAACAGTACAATTATAGGATACCCAAGTCGATGAAAAATGTACAGCGGCACTACAGCAAATAATGCCAGTTTTTCAGCTTGTTGAATTGCCATGGATTTTGGTACAAGCTCTCCTAACACAATATGGAAAAAGGTAATTACAGTGAAGCCAATAGCAATGCTAAGCGTAGTTACAAGCCAGGCTGATCCTGGGAAATACGCTAAAATTACCGGTTCAATCAAATCAGCTACTGCAGGCTCACCAATCCAGCCTAATGCCAATGAGGCCAGTGTAATTCCCAGTTGTGTTGCACCCAGGTAGGTGTCAAATGAAGTAACTACTTTTAAAGCCAGTCTTGCACGAGAATTTCCTTGTTGTACCAATTCTTCCAGACGTGTTTTGCGGACTTTTACCAGAGCGAATTCGGCAATTACAAAAAAGCCATTAACAAAGACTAAAAAAACAGCTGTTACTAACATAAACACATTATATATGGGCGAGTCGATAGCGCATCTCTCCTAACCTTTGAGCACATCATTACTGCGAGGCATAACAGCACCTGCAGTCAACACATATTGCAAGGCATTTTCACCAGCTATATCCAAAATTATTATATCCCGCTTCGGTACCATAATATTAAACCCGGCTGTCATATTGAGACTCATCGGAATAAAGACACAAACGTGTTCTTCGTCCAGCTTCGTCGTAAATGGTTCCGAAAGTTCGGGCATGATGAATCCCAGTGTTTTTACACCCGGATGCGGGTAAGGCACTAGAACCGCCTGTTTAAATAATTGCTGTGATTCAAATACAGCGGTAGATAACTGTTTAACACTGTTATAGATAAACTTAACAATTGGAATAGTACCTAACAGACGTTCTCCTAACACAAGCAGCTGTCTCAAAGCCCAGTGGGAAGACAACCACCCCACTAAAAGAATCAATAAAACAACGGCAATGAGGCCAATTCCCGGGAAATGAATAGGTAAATGCCTGCCAAGCATGCTCTCGGCAAAAGAGAATATTTGCAAAACAACAAAAACAGTAATAGCAAATGGAACAATGACAATTAAGCCATTGATAAAATACTTAGAAATCCACTTCATAATTCACCCCTCCTACAAATGATACCATCGATAAACCGATAAGGTCAATGAATACACACAAAAGTGCTGGAAAATTAAGCATATAAAATAAAAACTGCCTGTAACAGGCAGTTTTTAAATCATTCATAGCCAAAGGATTTTAAGATCCCTTCGCGATTACGCCAATCCTTTTTAACCTTAACCCACAAATCCAGATAAATCTTAGAGCCGAGCAAGTTCTGAATATCTTCCCGTGCCAAGCGCCCTACATCTTTGAGCAATTGCCCACCGGCCCCGATAACAATTCCCTTCTGCGAATCCCGTTCAACATAAATCACTGCCCGCACATATAGATCTTCATTGCTGCGCTTAGTAATTTCCTCTACTTCGACAGCAATAGCATGCGGAATTTCCTCGCGGGTATTATGAAGCACTTTTTCACGGATCATCTCTGCAATGACCAGACGCTCAGGTTGATCCGTAATCATATCAGAAGGATAATATTGCGGTCCTGGCTCAAGGTACTTTTTAAGCTCGTCCAGTAATCCCGATAAATTGGTTTTTTCCAGAGCAGAGATAGGCACAACCGCAGCAAATTCACGTATCTTCGTATATTGTTCAATAATCGGCAGCACCGCTGCTTTAGGAACACAGTCAATCTTATTTACCACCAAGATTACCGGTGTCGTGATTTGGGCCAGCCGTTCCATAATATACTCTTCTCCGGGACCTTTCTTCATCGTAGCATCTACAACAAACAATACAACATCCACTTCCCGCAGAGTAGCTTCCGCCGTCCGGACCATATATTCCCCAAGTTTATGTTTGGGTTTATGGATGCCGGGAGTATCAATAAATAAGATTTGGGCATCATCCAGGGACAGAACACACAAGATTTTATTTCTTGTGGTCTGTGGCTTGTCCGACATAATAGCCACCTTCTGCCCGATCATACTGTTTACTAGTGTTGATTTTCCAACATTAGGCCTGCCAATTACAGAAACAAACCCGGATTTAAATTCTTTATTAGTAACATTCATTATTTTCCATCTCCTGATAAATCTTGATCACCAAAAGCAAAAGGCAATAACTCAGCCAATGTTATTACTTTTTTATCGCCCCTGGTATTGCACATAATAACAGTTTTTATTCCAAACTCAGCCATAACCTGTCGACAGGCTCCGCAGGGTGCCGTTGGCCCTGGAGTATCAGCTACAACTGCCATCGTCTCTAAGCTGAGATCTCCTTCGGATACAGCTTTAAAAATTGCTGTGCGTTCAGCACAATTAGTTAAGCCATAAGAAGAGTTTTCAATATTGCAACCTGTATAAATCTTCCCATTTGACGTTAAAACTGCGGCTCCAACTGCAAACCGTGAGTAAGGCGCATAAGCCTCTTCACGGGCATTTGTCGCCATATCAATCAATTCTTTCATATGAATTGTCTCCAACTACATGAAAATTTTCGGGTAAAAAATAATACTGCCGACAATAACGGCTGATAGGGCCGTTATCAAAACAGCCCCAGCTGCCACATCTTTAGCAATCTTGGCCAAAGGGTGAAAGCCGGGAGATGCCAGATCTACTACAGCTTCCAGTGCAGTATTCATTAGCTCTGACACAAGCACTGCCATTATGACCAGTACCAGAATAAGCCATTCTACAGGGGACACTGAGTATTTCAGACCAAAAAGTATGGTACAGGCTGCTGCAGCCAGATGTATTTTCATATTCCGCTGCGTTCTCATTGCATATGCCAAGCCTGCAAAAGCAAAGTAAAAAGATTTGCTCAATGACTTAGTAATCATAAACTTCAGCTATCGGCATCACGGGTAATGCCCAGCAAAGATAAGACATGTTCTTCCTCTATTCTCATCTCTGTCTTGTCTTCCTCTGTCATATGGTCATACCCCAAAAGATGCAGCATGCCATGAACAGTAAGATAAGCAACTTCCCGCTCCAGGCTGTGATTATATTCTTCAGCCTGCCGTGCCGCTGTTTCCAGCGAAATAATAATATCCCCCAATAGCACCTGCGACGGCCCATCAACAATTTTCGGTTCTTCGCCTTCATTGAGTGCAAAGGAAAGTACATCCGTAGATTGATCTTTGCCCCGGTACTGCTTGTTTAAGTCTTGGATATAAGCATCATCACAAAAGACAAGACTGACTTCATTATTCTCTGTTAGACCGTAAACATCAGCAGCTTTTCTTAACACTGCCCTCACAGTTTGTTCCAATTGTTCCGGTGCTGTCATCTTTTGCTGGACATTGCTTATTATTATTTCCATTCTTAGCCTTCTTCCTCTCCAACTCTTTCAACGCTTCGGGATATTCAATGCGGGTGTGAAACATACTGGACAATACCCGGATAAATACATCGCCAATGATATTTAAATCTTTCAGAGTCAGATTGCATTCATCTAATTGTCCATCGTGCAGTCGTTCGCGGATAATTTTTCTGACGGTAGCTTCAATCCGGTTTACATTGCGCTTGGATAAAGAACGTACAGCCGCCTCACAGGCATCAGCCAACATAATTAAGGCTGCTTCTTTTGATTGCGGACGTGGACCTTCGTAGCGGAAATCTGCTTCAATAATACAATCACTATGCTCATTTTCCGTAGCCCGCTTATAGAAATAAGACACCAGCGTTGTTCCATGATGCTGTTCAATGATATCAACAATTACCTGCGGCAGCTTATAATCCCGGCAAAGATCCGCCCCATCCCGGATATGAGAAGTCACGATCAAAGTACTAAGCGAAGGTGCTATCTTATCATGCGGATTTTCGGCATCAGCCTGATTTTCCACAAAAAAGTAAGGGCGTTTAATCTTACCGATATCATGATAATACGCACCGACCCGCACAACAACAGGATCGGCTCCGACAGCGTCAGCAGCTGTTTCAGCGAGATTCCCCACCAGTACGCTATGATGATAAGTACCGGGAGCATCCAAAAGAAGACGCTGCAGCAAAGGATGATTCGGGCGTGCCAGGTCTAGCAATTTAATCGGTGTCGTGATATTGAACGCATGCTCCAGGTACGGCAAAAATCCTGTAGTAATAACTGCAGATGCAATGCCGCTGAAAACCCCCAGCATACCTTGTACCAGTATCTGCGTATTATTAATTTGCTGGATAAACCCGGTTGCCCCGATTACCAGAAAATTAACTGCTGCCACCCATACCCCAGCCCTAGTAAGACTATAACCATGGGAGGATTTGGAAACACTGTATACTCCGACCATGCTGCCAATCACTGGTACAGCAACCGCTCTTAAATCATGGTCAACAATAACGCCAAACAACAGTCCCAGGATTACCCCTGTCAACAATCCTACCCTTGGATCAATCAGAATAGCTACTAATAAAGCACCAGCAGCAATTGGAGCAGCAAAATCAGAATAGTAATGCGCTGCTTTACCCAGGAAAAGGGTGATAAGTACAATAAAACCAAGCAGCACCAAGTACAAATCGTTTTCATAAACATGATGAACAAATTTGTATAGGTATCCCAATGCCAAGGCCATAACGGTTATAACAAAGATAGCTAAGCCAAATATACGCAGCTGATTTACCTGCCCTGCATACAGGCCGAGCTCCTCCATCGCCTGAAGCTGTTCTACGGTGACTACGTCCCCGGTCCGCACCAGTACTTGCCCCTTTTTGACGGAAAGGCGCACAGATTCAACACTGGCAAGTGCAGATTGTTTACGCTTATCGGTTTCCCGCACATTCATAATGAAGTTAGGGCGAAGCAAACTTTGACTGATAGCTGCAACTACTGCTTCTGCATGATCTCCTAACTCATTCTTCTCGGTTTCCATGACAACTTGTTTAAGAGCGTTGTCAAGATCATCATCTCGGATGCCGCGTTGTAAATACTTACGCAATACGTTACGTGTAAATTCTTCCGTCCTGGAAAGCGTTGTTTCATCGAGGTTTGCTAAGCCTTGAATTGCTGCTGCAGGCAGTGTTACCGGCAAACTGCTTTCCAGCTTTTCAACGCGCAAATCCACTGTATTCAGATTTTTATCAGTAATGACATTCCTTGCCGAGCGGAATATGCCTGCAATGCTTTCTTCCGCTTTGGTCATAACACTTACATCTAAATCATAAACATTCGGAACACTGGCCAATACTTCTGCTTCTAACTGCTTAGTCTTAGCCGTATCAACATACGATATCGTCCGTGGCGATACGACATCACGGTCACTAACCTGTCCAACCTGCAACGAGACTTTGTCTGGGATAAATTCAGCCGATAAAATCAACATAAAAAGCGAAAAAAAAGCAATGCTGAGAACAATCCGGCGCACCAACGGCCTTGCATACATACTAGTTGGCTGTATAAAGAACCCGCGCAGTTTATTAACCGATATCATAATTAATCATCTCACTTTTCTTGTCCAAACCGTTCATAGGCCCGAATAATACGGGCAACCATTTCATGCCGGACAACATCACTTTCTGTCATCTCAACCATTCCAATACCCCGTACTCCCGTCAGCACTTGCTGGGCATGTTTTAGGCCAGATCTACTGCCATGTGGAAGATCAATCTGGGTAATATCACCATTTACTACCATCTTGGAGCCAAATCCCATGCGTGTCAAAAACATCTTCATCTGCTCTTGTGTAGTATTTTGCGCTTCATCTAAGATAATAAAAGCATCGTCTAGTGTACGACCGCGCATATAGGCTAGTGGAGCCACTTCAATAATATTCTTATTCATGTATTTCTGGAAAGTTTCTACACCTAATATATCGTACAGCGCATCATATATGGGCCTCAAATATGGGTTAATTTTCTCTTGCAGATCGCCGGGAAGAAAACCTAACTTTTCACCGGCCTCCACGGCAGGACGAGTAAGTATAATCCGCTCAACATCTCTATTCTTTAAGGAAAAAACTGCCATTGCCACCGCAAGATAAGTTTTCCCTGTTCCCGCTGGTCCTATTCCAAAAGTGATTGGATTCGTCCGTATAGACTCAAAATAACTCTTCTGCCCCAGAGTTTTGGGCTTAATCTGCCTGCCACGGGCAGTCGTCATTATTGTTTCTGCAGCCATTTGCTGCAATCCGTCACTTTGTCCGCCTTTAAGCATTCTAATACGATAGTGAACATCATGCGCCGTTATCAAATTACCTTCTCTATGTAAAAAAAGCAATTGCTCAAAAACTTTACCAATCTGCGCTAATTCCTCCGGATCGCCATTGGCGATTACTTCATCGCCACGGCTGGTAAGACGGCTGGTAAAGCTTTCAGCAATAATACGGAAATTCTCGTCATTGCGTCCCAAAATTGCAATGGCTTCCTGGTTGTCTGCAAAATTAATCTTTATTTGTGCTGCATTTTGCTGCAATGAAGCAAGGCCTCCCCTTATTGGCTAATCATTTGACTTATTCCAATATCCTCGACTGTTTCTACACCAACTTTAATCCGAACTAAATTGGGTTCATTTAGCTTTAAGATCTCTATATTCCTTGCCAAAATTTGTGCACTTTCAGGGATGGATTGTTGTACTGATTGCAACGCCCGCGCTTTCGCTTCGTCACGAGCCTGCTCTACAGATATTTCATGCAAGGACGCTCGCAGCTCATAATAGGTATTTAGTGTAGATTCGACAGAAAACTGGCTATTCCTCCATTGGGGCAGGGTTTTGTGTATGATCTCGCTCTCGTATAAATCGAATGGAGGCTGGGGCGCTCTTTTTAATGCTATCTGATTTTCCCCGAAATGAAGAAGCACCTCCATTTCCTGCCGCCCGGTTCTTTCCGTTATGATTTGCTGCAAAGCAGCTTCACCATAACTTTCATACCATACACGGGCTTTTACAATACCACTAGCTTTAACTAACTGAGGCGGCGTTGTTATCGGAGCTGATTGAGCAGGTTGATTTGGTGATGTTGGGGCTATGTCAGGTGCAATTCCTTTAATTAAAACATCGCCCTTTCTAACTGTATCGCCTTTTTTTACTGCTGGCTGACCGGCTAAGGCGATTATCTCCATAATAATACCATCCCGGTCTGAGACAATATGAGCTGGCGCTTTATCTTCCTGCTTGGGAATTGTTTTTTCAACTACCTCTATTACTACTCTCGTACCTGTAAAATTGACACTAACCCAGGAAACCTCCGGAATGGTGAGTAAGATCGCATTCTCGATGGTCTTTGATTGAATAGTATCCTTCAACACACCTGGTTTTAATCCATGTTCTTTCGCTACTTCGGCGATTTTTAAAGGAGAAGTGGCTTTTGTTCCCACCACATCAACAAACCAAATGTAAGATGCAAAGATCTGTACTGTAATGAGACACATAATGGCTCCTAAAACAAGCATCTTCCGGCGCCATATTCTTTTGGCTAAGAAAGGCCATCCTCTGTAAGCTTTTACAGTTACTCTCGTACAGCTTTTCCTGACCAAAGGACGAATATGATAAAAATCACTTAACTCTATCCAGGCATATAATTTCTCATTTTCCTTCGATAAGCCCCATAGGTAAATTCGTTCTGCTACACATAGATTAATGAACTTCTCTGGCATAGCTCCTGTAATACATATTTTAACACTTCCATTGATATATTTTTTTAGTTTAGGTGTCATATTTGACCTCCGCAATGGTCCCCTCAATCAAAATCTGTTCCGTCTGTAAATTGCCTAACAGCAAGTTAAGACCATGAACGTATAGTTCCCCCTGGTTCAATTTAACACGTACCAGCGAAGAGGTGTATTCAATAATTCCTTTATGGTTCTCAATGAGCAGCTGCTTATTGCCCAGCATAGTAATGCGCGGCAGATCAAGCACGATATCTTGCGGAATATCCAGTCTTTGTGCTATATTTTGTAAAATACCTTTCTGTCTGCGCTGCATGACACTCCTCCCCTTCATAGTAAAAATGTATGCGCAAGCTATACGTTTCATACTACATTAGAAGGTTGCCCAACATAGAAAAACCCCCATGCTCCTAAACAGCAAGGGGGTTTTAACCTATTCTAAGCTAAAGGAAGCATCGACGGTAACTGATTATTGGCAACATTGATAAAATCTTCAAATTTATGAACTTTAACCGGAGCTGCAAAACGCATATAGTTTGTTGCAACAATCATTTCTCCACAATCCAGATTTTTAATTTCGTTGCGCTGCTGCAGAATATCCTTGCGACACATCGATTCCAGTTTATTTCGATCAGCTTTTGATGCCAGGCCAAGAATAAACAGCGTATTTAACTGAGACAACACTTTGTCAGCTAGCAGTCTGGGCTGCTGATCTACAACGCACAGACCCAAATTAAACTTGCGCGCCTCGCTGACCAGCCTTGCAAACACGTTATTACTTGAATGCTCCTTTTTCCCCAAAAAGCGGTGAGCTTCTTCCAACACGATGAGTACAGGCGTAATCTGGCTTCGTTCTGACTCTGTTTTAGAAGCGTAATTTTGCAGCAGCTTTTTAGAAAGTAAAGTGGATAAAGCCTGCTCACCTACAGGAGAAATATTCTTTAACTCAACTAACACTACTTTCCCCTGCTCTAAATCAGTCAACATTTGTCCAATAACCGTTTCTTGATCTGCTTTAATATTTAACTCCTGTTCTAAATTCCAACAAATACTTTTAATTTTACTAATCGTACGGGACTGAAACTTTTGCCCGGTACAGCCCGCCAGTTCCTCAATAATATCAGCTACATCATATTGTAAAATATAATCCATCCACTTATCTTGCCATACGGAAGATAATTTATATATTGCATCCAGCTGTGGTTCAGTAAACGTTGCACATGCGGTTATATCTTCAGGGTCAACTTCCTGTGTATTTACAGTCAGGCGATGTACATGTTCTGCCTGAGGGTTCGTATTATATACAGACAGCCGGTCTTTTGCCAGTGGATGATTCGACAAATCACGATAATATTCATTATGAACATCAAATATTAATAAGCCGTATTGTTGATTATTAATCATTGAGCTTGCCAATACTTTTACTAAATTACTTTTTCCAGCACCAGTTGTACCAAAAATTCCAAGATGCTCAGTAATGGCTTTTGAACCGTATATTCCGACTGGCAGTTCCAATACGCCTCTGCCTGATTTTAAAAAGCCAATCTCCAAATCACCCTTCATCTCTGACAAAAGGGAGGTATCATCTGCAGCTAATCCCCGCACTTCACAAAAAAAGTCAGGACAAGTTTTAGGATTAAAGAGATTTCCTTGTCCATCAGCATAGCACAGCTGCTCCGCCATACCAATTTTTACAGTATGATTGCCACCTAAATAGAAGTCCAGTTCCTCTTGATTTTCCACCTGTCCGCTGTCATCTAGCTTGCTCATTAAATAGCCTACATTATTAAGCCCCGACCAGCGCGACTTCACTTTAAAATCATAGGCACGGATATAAAAACGATCATTACTCTTTCCTTCAACCACTAATATATCGCCAAAATCAACATCCTGGTCAGGAGCAACAACAAATTCAACATACGTGCCTTTGGCATATGTTAAGCGACCTTTGTATTCCGACATTTGCATACCCCCCTTATAAAATTTTAGCTATACAGTTATTGTGCGCCGAATAAGAAAATTAATAACAGGGGTAAATTGCCACGTCATTTTATTGCAGAAATTATATGGAGTAAAATAGCGTTATACAATGCAAAAAAGCACTTACATTCGTAAGTGCTTTTTTCAATCAGCGACTCC
>NZ_DALZUO010000012.1:0-113903 GCF_032013335.1 Anaerospora sp.
GGGAAGCAAGGGATTGTAGTTCTGTACTTTTGTCTTGATACAAAAGTACCAAAAAATCAAGACCTGTACAAAAATGGCCTTGGAAGCAGGCCTCTCTTGCTAAAATTCCGAAACTCGCTGCGCTCAAACAGTCGGAATTTCTTTACGCAAGAGAGGCCTGCTTCCACCCTATGGGACGGCAATTTTTATAAGGGTCATAGGCTACTAAAACAAGGAACGAGGCTGCAGAAATACTGTGTCAATGGAACCGTCCCCGTGCCACGTTCCGTTCGTTCCCCGCTCTTTTCGGCCCTTCTGGAAAAAGACGGTCCGCAGGATGGAAAAAAGGCAACTTACGTTAAGAAATCCGTTCTGTTTGAGCGCAGCGAGTTTTGCGGATTTTAGTAAGGTGCCTTTTTTTCCAAGTCTTTTGGAAGACAGGCCTAGAATTTTTGCTACTTTTATTTCAATGACAAAAGTAGGAACTCGGTCTTTTTCCTTGGGTCCTATTAAGCTTAGTTGAGTAAAGCGGGAAAAGGCAAAAGCAGCGATGAGGTGTGAACCCCTGTGATAATAAACAAACGTACTATCCGGATTTCAATACTTGTTGCAGCGGTTATAGTGACTGTTTATTTTATTTGGTCAGTACGCAGTGGACTATATCCATTCATTATAGCCCTCTTTTTAGCTTATTTACTTAACCCGGCTGTGTGCTATCTTGAGAATAAAGGATTGCGCCGGACTGCAGCTATCCTGGCGCTGTACATATTAGTTTTTTCCACAATGATTTTCGTAGGTGCCCGTGGGATACCACTCATTATTAGAGAGTTAGAGAACTTTGGACGGGAATTGCCGTTTATGGTGGCAAAAGGTGAAGAATTAATTCAATTTGTTCAGTCTCAATATCAAAATTCAGTATTGCCGTATTCTCTCAGAGTTGCTATTGATAATGCGCTCCTTATGGTACAAAATGATATCCAACAATTTATTGCTGATGCAGTAAATGCGTTGATTGGTCTGGTGAGTCACTCTATTGGCCTGGTAATTACACCGATATTAGCATTTTATTTACTGCACGACTGGTATGAGATAAAAGAAAAGTTACTACAAATGATACCGATGCGCTGGCATACCGAATGTATTCTAACTTTCCGGGAGATTGATAAAGTGTTAAGCGGTGTTATCCGCGGTCAGTTAACAGTTGCATTAATTGTGGGGATGCTTGTTACAATTGGCCTTGAAATACTGGGAGTCCGCTATGCACTTTTAATCGGTATAGTAGCGGGGATATTGGATATTATTCCTTATTTTGGTGCCTTTATCGGGGCAACACCTGCAGTTACACTCGCACTATTAAGCTCACCATGGCTGGCACTGAAGGTAGTTCTGCTATTTTTCGCTATTCATCAGCTGGAAGGCAGTATCATCGGCCCCCAAATCATGGGAGATAATGTGGGGCTCCATCCTTTATCCGTTATTTTCTTTTTATTTATTGGAGGCGAATTAGGCGGTATTCCTGGAATGCTGCTGGGTGTGCCAATTGCTGCCGTTGGTAAAGTGTTTATCCGTCATATGATCCGCATGCTTATTTAGGACTTGCGGTACTTTCCAATTATTGACGGATATTCTAAATTAATGTATAATTCCAGAAGAATATGGTGCCTTATGTCGTGGAGGATGATAATAATGACTGGGAATGAATTACGTAATAAATTTTTGCAGTTTTTTAAGAGCAAAGATCATTTAGTACTGCCAAGTTATCCGTTAATCCCTGAAAACGATCCGACATTGCTGTTAATCGGAGCAGGAATGGCTCCTTTCAAACCTTTTTTTACCGGAAAAATGAAGCCGCCTCAACCACGTATTTCAACTAGTCAAAAATGTGTTCGAACCGGCGATATTGAAAATGTTGGACGCACTGCACGTCATCATACCTTTTTTGAAATGTTAGGAAACTTTTCTTTTGGCGATTATTTCAAGAAAGAAGCAATCGCCTGGGCCTGGGAGTTTTTGACCGAGCAAATCAATTTGCCGAAAGATAAACTATGGATTACGATACATACCCAAGATGATGAAGCTTATCATATCTGGTTGAATGATATTGGCATACCGGCAGAGCGAATAGTACGGTTAGAGGATAATTTCTGGGAGATTGGTCCTGGACCTTGTGGTCCCTGCTCAGAAATTCACATTGACCTTGGCGAAGCACGCGGCTGTGGCAAGGATGATTGCAAGGTAGGCTGTAATTGCGATCGTTATCTTGAAATATGGAATTTGGTTTTCACCCAGTACGACCGGGATGAGGCCGGAAACTATACACCACTGGCAAAGAAAAATATTGATACCGGTGCCGGTTTAGAACGTATTGCTTCTGTACTGCAAAATAAGCCTTCTAATTTTGAAACTGATTTGTTATTTCCGATGATTGAACATACTGCGCAAGTCGCAAATGTTACCTATGGGCAGCTACCCAAAACTGATGTGTCCTTAAAGGTAATCGCTGATCATGCACGCAGTATGACCGTGATGATTGCCGACGGCATACTGCCTTCTAATGAGGGACGAGGCTATGTTCTCAGACGGATTCTGCGGCGTGCTGTTCGCCATGGCCGTTTGATGGGCATTGAAAAACCGTTTCTTGCACCAATTGTTGATATTGTGGCAGGGATCTTTGCTGAACCCTTTCCGGATTTAGCTGACCGGAAAGAATATATTAAAAAAGTGATTCAGTTGGAAGAGGAACGCTTCCATACTACACTGGCTCAGGGCCTTGAATTACTTACCGGACACATTAACACACTCCGCCAAGCTGAAAAAAACACGCTGGACGGAGCTACCGGCTTTAAGCTTTATGATACTTATGGTTTTCCCTGGGAGTTGACACAGGAAATCCTTGCAGACTACGATATGGAGCTGGATAAAACCGGCTTTGATTTGGCTATGAAGGAACAGCGTGAGCGTGCCCGGGCCGCAAGAACCGATGTTGAGTCCAAAGTAATTCTACCTGACCTTTCTCAATTGGCTACCGATAAGCTAAGTGTTAAAGAAAATGCCGAAACTGCTAAACTAGTGTTACTCGCCAAAGAGGGGAACGTTGTTAATGAGATTCATGATGGGGAAGAAGTACTCATTATTTTGGATGTGACTCCCTTTCATGCTGAGGGCGGCGGCCAAGTAGGCGATATTGGTCAAATTACAGGTGCAATGGGTAAAGCCGAGGTGCTGCAGACCAGAAAACTTCCTGATGGCACGACATATCAGCTTGGTATAGTGACAGAAGGCTTTTTAAAGGCTGGTGAAGCAGTCGCTCTTACAGTAGATGGTTCCAGGCGGCGCGCTGTTGCCCGTAATCATACCGCAACCCATCTGCTTCATGCCGCATTAAAAACTGTACTTGGCGATCATGTTAATCAAGCAGGCTCGCAAGTGGGCCCCGACCGTCTGCGTTTCGATTTTTCACATTTCGAGGCAGTTACACCTCAGCAGCAGACTGAGCTGGAAGCTATCGTTAACAAAGTTATTTTAGATAATTTACATGTGGGCATAATAGAAACAACACAGGATGTAGCCAAAGAAATGGGTGCTACTGCGTTGTTTGGTGAGAAATATGGCGATCAGGTACGTGTCGTCATGGTTGACAATTTTAGCAGAGAGCTATGCGGCGGTACGCATGTAGGCAGTACGGCTGAAATCGGCTTATTCCGTATTGTGAGTGAAGCCGGTGTTGGTTCAGGAGTCCGGAGAATCGAGGCGGTTACAGGATTTGGCGCTATCGAGCTTGTAAAGACTCATGAACAAATTCTTTCTGAAGTTGCAATGACTTTAAAAACTCGTCCTGAAGACGTCAATGCGCGTATTGATACGCTCCTCAGCCGGGTAAAAGAGCTTGAGAAAGAGATTGCTGTGCAGAATACAAAGCTGGCAAAAGGCGTTGTTGATGAATTAGTTGCAAATTGTCTGCAGGTCGGTACACTTAAGATAGCGGCAGGCCAAGTAGAAGCCTCCGATATGGATAATTTGCGTAATGTAGCTGATTTAGTACGCGATCGCATCGGCGATGGTGTCGTCGTATTAGGAGCAGTCAGTGACAGCAAAGTTAATTTTGTTGTTATGGCTACCAAAGAGGCTGTAGCGCAAGGTATTCATGCCGGAAATATAGTAAAAGCTGCTGCTAAGGCAGCTGGCGGCGGCGGCGGCGGACGGGCGGACATGGCCCAGGCAGGCGGTAAAGAGCCTGAGAAAGCAGCTGAGGCGCTCAAGTTGGCTGTTGAAGTTGCACAAAGCCAAGTAAAGTAAAGCAAATACAGGACGAGGTAATCCTCGTCCTACCCTATTATTTTTTCTGTTTTCATAAAAATAGGAAAAAATTAGTTTTAGTAGAATATATTGGAATGGAGAAAGTAATACTACCTTGAGAGGGGGATGGCGCATGAGCAATGTATCTGATCAAACAATGATGTTTCGTGTTGGCAATGAAGAGAACAATGCAGCGGCCGTCATTATTTCAACCGTTTATCAGTCCTTGCAGGAAAAGGGCTATAATCCGATTAATCAGCTTGTAGGCTATTTGCTTTCCGGAGATCCAACCTACATTACCAGCCATAATAATGCCCGGGGGCTGATTCGTAAACTGGAACGGGATGAATTGCTGGAAGAACTGGTGAAAGCCTATGTGAAGGATAAATAGGATTAATCGGAGGAACCATGCGCATACTTGCACTTGATGTAGGCGACAAAACGATTGGTGTTGCTGCGAGTGATTTATTGCTGTGCACTGCCCAAGGTATTGAAGTCATTCGCCGTACATCTTTAAGCCGCGATATCGAGAGACTTCAACAGTTAATTGATCAATATGAAGTCACCACAATAGTTGTAGGTTTACCCAAAAATATGAATGGCACAATTGGGCCTAGAGGTGAGCTGACTCAGCAATTTGCCAGCGAACTGGGAACACTGTTTCCGGGGATCGTGATAAAATTATGGGATGAGCGTCTTTCGACCGTTGCTGCCCAAAAAGCGCTGATTGCTGCTGATGTGAGTCGAGCTAAACGCAAGCAGGTTATTGACAAAATGGCGGCTGTTTTTATCCTGCAAGGCTACTTAGACAGTCTGCCAAGGAAGAGCTTATCCTAGAACTTCCTTGACAGGATATTTTTTCTAGGATAAAATTACATTAATCTTAACAAAGGGGTGGCAAAAAATGGCTGAATTTGATAAAGACGACCTGGAAGATGTAGAAGAAGAATTGGTCGTTGTAATGACAGATGAGGAAGGTAACGAATACTACTACCGTGAAGATATGATAGTTCCGGTTGGAGATAAACGCTTTGCTATATTAGTACCACTTCAGGTTGAAGACGATTGCGAATGCGGCGATGGCTGCGGCTGCGATGAAGACGAAACAGATGTTTATATCGCTCGTATCGACACAGATGAAGATGGCGAAGACGTTTATGTAGATCCTACTGACGAAGAATTCGAAGCTGTCCGTCAGGCCTATGAAGAACTTGTGGGTGACGAAGACTTAGAATCCTAAGGAAGCCCTGAGAGGCTTCTTTTTTTCTGTCTATTTGTGTATAATGTAGACACGGTTTTTAAAAAGAGGTGATAGGAATGCAGCTTTCTAATTCGCTAATGACCAAATCAATTTTAGCCGTAGCGGTGATTAGCTTTTTTATAGCAGGTTTATTATATGGTGCAGCACAGCCAATCAGCTTTACTAGCAGCGAGCCCGTTACAATCATTATTAAACAGGGGATGTCAGCTAATGAAATAGCGGCCCTGTTAAGGCAGCAAGGATTAATTAAAAATACAACATTATTTCGTATGTATGTACATTGGTCAGGCTTTTCCAATTCGTTGCAAGCCGGTGAATACACGTTTACTCCAGATATGAATATGCCGAAAATGATTACCATGCTCGCCAAAGGGGAAGTTTCTTATAGCCAAATTACGATTCCGGAAGGCTTGACAATTGAGCAGATAGCAGCATTATTGGAGAGTAAGCAAATAGCTAATGCTGCAAAGTTTAAAGCAGCAGCAAAGGACTATCAGCCCTTTGCTTATATTGATGCTGATACCAGAGTCGGTTATAAGCCGGAAGGATTTCTTTTCCCTGATACCTATCGAGTGCCGAGGGGGATCAAGGAAGAAGAGCTGCTGCAATTTATGGTAAGCGAATTTGATCGTAATTTTACCCCTCAAATGAGAGAAAAAGCAAAAAAACAAGGGCTCACTATCCGCGAAGTAATGATTTTGGCATCTTTAGTTGAAAAAGAAGCCCGTATTGAAAAAGACCGGCCTGTAATTGCCGGTGTATTTTTAAATCGAATTAGACAAGCTATGCCTCTTCAGTCTTGTGCTACCATTCAATACCTTTTAGGATATCCTAAAGCGGAGCTTACAATTAAAGATACGGAGATCCCATCACCCTATAATACTTATTTAAACATGGGACTTCCGCCAGGACCAATTGCCAATGCCGGCACTGCTTCTATTATGGCTGTTTTGGAACCGGCGCTCACAGATTATCTTTATTTCGTAGCCGATAATGAGGGAGTCCATCATTTCAGCAAAACCTATGACGAGCATTTGATAACAATTGAGCAGGTGAGTCAGTAATGGGAGTTATCGCTGTCCAGTTGGAAGTGATGAAAGACTACGCAATTAAAAATAAGGTTCCAATTGTGCAGCAGGAAGCAGAAGATATATTGATCAATCTTGTTAAGCAACAAAATCCTCAATCAATATTGGAAATTGGAACAGCAATTGGTTATTCGACATTAGTTATGGCTGCTCATTTACCAGCAACCAGTCATATCACAACAATTGAATTAAATGAGGAAAGAGCGGAAATTGCCCGTAATTTTATTCAGCAGGCTGGGGCTGCAGATCGGATAACGCTGCTGTGCGGCGATGCCGGTGAATTACTTCCGCAGTTAAGCGGAAGCTTTGATATGGTGTTCATTGATGCGGCTAAAGGGCAGTATCCCGATTACCTCGCCAAAATAATGGATAAGCTAACAAAAGGAGCCTGTATTGTTGCTGACAATGTTTTTTTTCGCGGAATGGTAATCAACGAAGCTGTTGATACACCACGCCGTTTTCGGACGATTGTCAAGCGGCTGCGGGGCTATCTGAATACAGTGACTGCAGATCCTCGATTTTCAACAACGCTCTACAAGACGGAAGATGGACTGGCAGTATCTTATTTTTTAGAGGAGAAAACAGATGAAGCAACTTGAGTTATTGGCACCGGCAGGTAACATGGAAAAATTGCAAATGGCCTTACTATATGGTGCCGATGCTGTATATATGGGTGGGAAATCGTTTGGCCTTAGAGCTTTTAGTGATAATTTCACGGATGAAGAACTAAGAGAGGCTGTTGCCTTCACTCACAGTCAAGGTAAAAAAGCATATATTACCGTTAATATTTTCCCTCATAATGAAGATTTACCGGCCTTGCCCGACTATATTCGTTATATTCGTGATATTGGCGCTGATGCGGTTATTATCTCAGATCTGGGTGTATTCAGTGTGGTTCGGGAAGTGGCACCTGATTTGCCGATTCATATTAGTACGCAGGCAAATAACACGAATTGGGCTTCGGTTAAATTCTGGGAGGGGCAAGGCGTGAGCCGTGTAGTCATGGCTCGTGAAATTTCGCTGGAAGATATTTCGTTAATTCGGGAAAAAGTAAATATTGAACTTGAAGCATTTGTTCATGGTGCTATGTGCATCTCTTATTCCGGGCGCTGTTTGTTAAGTAATTATTTTACGCAGAATCGAGATGCTAATCGTGGAGAGTGTGCACAAGTATGCCGCTGGAAGTTTGCCGTAGTAGAAGAAAAACGACCTGATCAGTTTTATCCCGTGCTTGAGGATGAACGTGGTACCTATCTGTTTAATTCTAAGGATTTGTGCCTGCTTGCCCATTTACCGCAGCTTGTGGAAGCAGGACTGACTAGTTTTAAAATTGAAGGGCGCATGAAAAGCGTACATTACGTGGCGACGGTGACGCGAGTGTATCGAGCTGCGCTGGATGCTTATCTGGCTAATCCGGAAAAATTTTCTGTTCGTGAAGAGTGGTGGCAGGAACTAAATAAAATCTCCCATCGACCGTATACGTTGGGTTTTTATTTTGCTAAACCTAATGAGAATGATCAAATTTACTCAGGTTCAAGCAATACACAGACTCATGACTTCGTCGGCCTCGTTCGCAGTTATGATGCTGAACGCCAAGTGGCTGTGATCGAGCAGCGTAATAATATAAAAGTAGGCGAGGAAATTGAAATTGCGCAACCTGGGCAGCCCAATTTTTCTCAAGTTATTCATTGGATGAAAGATCTCGAGGGCAACTCTATTCAAGTCGCGCCGCACCCGCTGCAGTTGGTCACATTGCCGGTGAGTCAGCCGGTAGTTCCTTTTGCGATGCTGCGCCGAAAGGTGAGCGAACAGTGAGTGATGATGGTGTACGTATTAAAGTAGAACCTCGTAATATTACCTATATCAGCCGAATTATGGAAGGGTATGAGTACTTCGGTGTTGTTACAACTATTGATCGCAGTGAAGGTTTGTTACTTATCCGCACAACACCTGACATGCGTCCGGAAATACAGCAAATTCTGTCGAGCCTGCCAATCGATGTGGAGTTTGTATAATACTTCCAGCTTTTATGCCATACTATCACTGAGGTGATGGTATGGTATTTCATTTGTCGCGCATTAATAAAATGTGCTTCTTTTTTGGCTTTTTCACAGTGCTGCTGCTAGGCAGACTGTTTTATTTGCAATTGATTGAAGGTCCCCATCTGACGCTGGAGAGCTTAAGCGGACGGGTACAGGAAGTACCGGTAGATATAGCTCGCGGCGAAATCCTGGACAGGAATAATGTATCCTTAACAAATACTGCGCAACATTTCAGCATCGTAATCTTTCCGGATCAATTGAAAGAATCTGCGCAAATAGCGAAACAGCTTGCCGCTATTAGCGGCAAAGACGAAAACAGGATTGACTCCCTCTTACAAACGAATCATCGACCCTTTAAGTTAAAGACGGATATAGATGCAGTTACTGCACAAAAGATTAATAGTCTGAAATTAGCAGGTGTATTAGCGGTAGCAGAAAAAGTACGATACAGCTTTACTTCTCTTGGAGCTCATTTGGTTGGTTATACTAATACAGCGGATAATCGGGGGGTTAGCGGGCTTGAGGCAATGTATGATGAAGTGCTGCGCGGCAGTCAGCCTGAATATGTTGCTGCCCTCGTAGATGCAACTCAGCAGCTCATTCCAGGTCTTGGCTATAAGAAATTACGTATTGCTGAGGGAACAGGACCTAGCCACATTATATTGACAATCGATACACGCATTCAAAAAGTAGTCGAATCAATCATGGATAAACAAATTGAAAAAGGTGCCGTAGTAGTTATGCGCCCATCTACAGGTGAAATTCTGGCGATGGCATCTCGCCCTAATTTTGATGCGAATCATTTGGACAGCTATTTAACCAGCAGTGCAGCGCCTTTTATGAATCGTGCATTATCTGCCTATCAGCCCGGTTCTGTTTTTAAGCTGGTATTGGCAGCGGCAGCCCTTGAAAATAAAATTGTTAAGCCTCAAGATGTATTTTTTGACCCAGGCTATGTTGATGTAAATAACATACGGATTAAAGGCTGGGATTATGAAAAAGGACCACGTGGAAAAATATCTTTTGCTGACGCAATTGCCTATTCCAGTAATCCTGTAATTATTAATGTTGGCTTAAAGCTAGGAGCAGAGGAACTGATTACTTATGCTAAGCGTCTTGGTTTTGGAACAAAGACTAAGCTGGATTTTGATGGTGAAGCAGATGGAAATTTACCTGCGGCAGAAAGTCTTTATCCAGGGGATTTGGCTAATTTATCAATAGGGCAAGGATTTTTGGAGGCTTCTCCCTTACAAGTTGCTTCACTCATTGGAACAATAGTTAATGATGGTATCAAAGTTGGTCCAAGTTTGGTCAGTCGTTTTATTACACCGGAAGGCAAGGTAATTAAAAATTTCCCCTTATCCCGGGGCACCAGAGTATTGGATAAACAAACCGCTATACAGCTGCGTGAAATGATGTCTGCTGTCACACGCTACGGGACAGGACAGGAAGCTTATGTTGAGAAGGGAGGCTCGGCAGGGAAAACGGGTTCAGCCGAAACAGGCCACTATGATAAGAATGGTAAAAGTCTAAGTCATGCCTGGTTTGCCGGCTATGCTCCCCTCGACAACCCAGCCTATGTAATTGTAGTTTTTGTTGAAGATGGCATGTCGGGCGGCGATGTGGCCGCTCCCATATTTCGTGAAATTGCGGAAGCAGCACTGGCTGTCAATTAGAAGATTATTCTAGTCAAAAGATTAAAATTATGGTAATATATAAAAGTTAATATCATAATAAGGGATAAAACCCTGATGATATCACCAGTTACGTGATGTCATATTACGACTTTAGCTTTTGCAGCTCATTGTAAAGACTGTATTTGCGATAAGGGATGGTGGTATGTCATGAATAATCGGATTGAACGTCTTCGTGAATTATGTACTAATAAAGGTCTCGAGGGTTTTATTGTTACAAAGCCTGAAAACCGTCTTTATTTCAGCGGTTTTTGTGGCTCATCCGGACTATTGCTTGTGACCGGTAATGATGCAAAATTATTGACTGATTTCCGATATGTTACCCAGGCCCAAAGTCAGGCTCCAGACTTTGAAATAGTGCGCCATGGAGTCGCTATTTTAAAAACTCTTGGTCAGACTGCAAGCAATCTCGAAGTTAAGAAGCTTGGCTTCGAGATGGATTATGTTACGTGGGCGGACTATCAAGCAATGGAGCGTGAGCTTTCCGGCATTGAGTTAATTCCGTGTAGAGTGGATGAATTGCGAATGATGAAGGATGAGGCTGAAATTACTGCTCTGAAGAGAGCGGTTTTTATTGCAGATCAAGCCTTTTCTCACATCCTTAAATATATTCGCCCAGGAATGACAGAACGGGAAGTTGCCTTAGAATTAGAGTATACGATGCGGCGATTAGGAGCTGAAAAATCAGCTTTTGATATTATAGTAGCATCAGGAGTTCGATCATCATTGCCTCATGGTATTGCATCTGAAAAGATCATTGCAAACGGTGATTTTGTGACAATGGATTTTGGTGCTGTTTATAATGGCTATCATTCTGATATTACTCGGACAATTATTATGGGCCAAGCAAGTGATAAACAACGCCAAATATATGAGATCGTGCTGCAGGCACAGCTCGCAGGTGTAGCAGCTGTTCAACCGGGCAGGACGGGAAAGCAGATTGATGAAGTATCCCGCAGTATTATTACAAATGCTGGCTATGGAAATTACTTTGGACATGGTTTAGGCCATGGCGTTGGACTAAATATTCACGAAGAGCCTCGTTTATCTCCCGGAGGTGACACGATGCTGGAAGCCGCCATGACAGTAACTGTTGAACCGGGTATCTATATTCCGGAATGGGGTGGCGTCCGCATTGAAGATACAGTTGTTGTGGTGTCCGCAGGTTGTGAAGTATTAACAGCTAGTAGTAAACAACTGATACAAGTAGAGCGATAATTAGGAGGGTAAATAATGATATCAAGTAATGATTTTCGTCCAGGTGTAACAATTGAATTTGATGGAAATGTTTGGCAAATTGTGGATTTTCAACACGTTAAGCCAGGTAAAGGGGCCGCTTTTGTAAGGGCAAAAATGAAAAACATACAAACTGGTGCTGTTGTTGAACGTACTTTTAATCCCGGCGAAAAACTTCCTAAGGCTCATATTGATCGTCGCGATATGCAATATCTGTATGAAACTGACGAAGAATATAATTTTATGGATAATGAGAATTTTGAACAAATTGTCATGACCAGTGAGCAATTGGGTACAGCCAAAAACTTCTTGAAAGAAAATATGAGCATTGAAGTTATGTTCTTTCAAGGTATCGTAATTGGTGTTGAGCTGCCGTATTCCGTTGAACTGCGCGTAGTTGAGACTGATCCTGGAATCCGTGGTGATACTGCAACAGGAGGTACCAAGCCTGCTAAGCTGGAAACCGGTTACACGGTGAAGGTACCTTTATTCATCAACATAGATGATGTCCTCAGAATTGATACTCGCAGCGGCGATTATCTCGAGAGAGCATAAATTTGCTTGCCTCCTTTGTTATGTTTTTTGTTGAAGCCGGGAATAATAGCGGTGTACAGCAGCATAGCAAAAGGGGGCTTTATATTTATGGGAAATTTAAAAGAACAAGTTGCCTATCTTCAGGGATTAACTAAAGGTTTAAATCTAAATGAAAACTCAGCAGAAGGAAAAATGCTGTTAAAAATCGTGGATGTTTTGGACAGTTTTGCTGAAGAGATCCAGTGCGTAAATGTAGCACAAGAAGATTTGGAAACCTATATGGAAACCATTGACGAAGATCTTACTGATTTGGAAGATGAGGTTTATGTAGACTCCTATGACGATTCTGCTGACTCCGGATTAGGAGAAGACTATGATGATGATTTTGTCGAAGTTGCTTGTCCGGTTTGTCATGAGGAAGTCACTTTTGATGCCGATATTTTAGATGATGAGGATGCTATTGAGGTAACCTGCCCCCATTGTGGTGGAGTTGTCTATGACAACACATTAGCGTTCGATGAAGATGAGTTGGACAACCTCGATACTCGTCATACTATGCACCCCGGTGTGTAACGGATAAAACAATAGAAAATATAAAAAAAGACTTGGTACATACCAAGTCTTTTTTTATTTATTTTGAGCATAAAGTTATGTCCTGGCCCATATCTATGTAAAGAAAGGAGTGGACTATGGACGATCATTATATTCTAGAAAAGCAAATCTGTCCGGTTATTGCACCAAGAATTGCCGCTGGTATAGAAAAATTACCATCATTATATAAATCGCAAATTACTGAAATCCGTTTGAGGACGGGCTTGCCGGTACTGACTGTCATGGGGATCACTGACAGCATGCTGACTGAGGCGGGAAACCTTACCGAGCTTAAAGAACAGGCGCTAATCTGCAGCCATGATGACCTGCAGCGGACCCTGCAAATTATTAGTAGAAACTCACTATATGCATTTGAAGAAGAATTACGTTCCGGTTTCATTACTATACAGGGCGGACATCGGATCGGTGTTGCCGGGCAGGCATTATTGGAAGACGGTCACATAAAAACGCTAAAAAATATTAGTTCCCTTAATATCCGCATTGCTAGACAGGTGCTCGGATGTGCCAAGGCACTAATGCCTTATCTGGTAACAACGGAAGGCAATACACTTAGCACATTAATCATTTCTCCTCCCCGATCAGGTAAGACAACCTTATTACGCGATATAGCCCGCTATCTTAGCACAGGATTAAATTGGCTAAAACTCCCTGGCTGGCAGGTGGGGATTGTTGATGAGCGTTCTGAAATAGGAGCATGCCGTAACGGCATACCTACAATGGACGTTGGGCCGCGGACGGATATTCTTGATGGTTGTCCGAAAGCAGTTGGAATGTTAATGCTGATTCGTTCCATGTCGCCGCAAGTCATTATTACGGATGAACTTGGCCGTGCAGAAGACTGTAATGCTGTCCGGGAGGCGCTCCACAGCGGTGTTACGGTTATTGCCAGTGTTCACGGGAAAAGCCATGAGGATATAAAATATCGCCCTTTTGTGGGTGAATTAGTCCAGAATCACTATTTTGAGCGTTACGTTGTACTGAGTGATCGCCCCCATCCTGGTACTGTTGAGCGTGTTATTGCTGCCAGCAGCGGCGAGAGTTTATATTGCAATAAGGGGGGTGTTAGAATATGTGGTTAAAAATTGCCGGCAGTATTTTGTTGTTGTCTGCAAGTATTGCTATTGGATTTCATTTTGCCTGGAGATATGCGGAAAGACCCCGGCAAATACGGCAGCTTTTAAGCTGCTTAGCAGCGCTACAATCCTATATTTGTGTGTCGGCTATACCCTTAGGAGATGCCTTGCGGCTATGCGCCGGAGGAATAGAAGGACCTATTGCCAGATTGTTTCATCGAACAGGCTGTGCACTAACCGATAATGCACAATTAACCCCGCAAATCGCTTTTTGGCAAAACTATCAGGATATGAGAAAACAGCTGTTGCTGGAAAAAACAGAGATAGAAATTATTCAATTATTTAGTACTAACCTAGGTATGATGAACCGGGAAGAACAGCAAAAAAAATTAATGCTTATTCAAGGTCAATTGCAGAAGGTCGAGCAAGAGGCCCTTTCCCAGCGTGATCCAAATATGAAGATGTACCGTTATCTAGGGGTTTGTGGTGGCTTAGCAGCTGTTATTATGCTGATTTAGAAAGGAGCGTCAAAAGTGGGACTGGATTTACTCTTTAAAATCGCCGGGGTTGGTATTTTGATTTCGGTATTTCATACTGCGCTGAAGCAGGCCGGTAAGGAAGATATGGCTCATTTATGTACGTTAGCCGGTTTTGCAGTTGTTTTAGTGTGGGTTGTGCAATTACTTGGACGATTATTCACTACGGTTCAGGATGTATTTAAGCTATTCTAAGGGGTGTACGGCATGGAAATTGTGCAAATTGTTGGGCTAGGCTTTGTTGTAACGCTACTCATTCTTATCATTAAACGACAAAAACCTGAACTTGCCGTACAGCTTAGTATAACCCTTGCTTCTATCATCTTTCTCATGGTTCTCTCAAAACTTAGTGTAGTGCTGAATTTATTTCGTGATTTAGCAGAAAAAGCTCAAATTAGTCAAATGTACTTAAATACTATTCTAAAAATTATTGGTATCGCTTATATTACCGAATTCGGCGCTCAAGTATGTCGTGATGCCGGAGAAGGTGCGGTTGCCGGTAAAATAGAATTTGCTGGAAAAATTTTAGTTATGATCATGGCGATTCCGATAATAGCGCTAGTTCTTGATACGATTGTACGATTATTACCGTAAGGTGGAATTAGTATGCGAATTGTGTTTATTACAATTATGCTGCTAATGAATTGTTATATTTGTGTAGCTGCTTCACCGGAAACGGATGAACTTAGTATGAAACTATTCAATACTTTGTCTGCAGATAATATTAATCAGTTCATTAGTAATATAAATCATGAGCTAAATGAAGATATTCCAATGTTGTCACCGCAAACAATCAAGGACATTGCCAGCAACGGGTTAGCCTATGACTGGCAAAAACTGACCCAGTCACTGATGGCTCGCTTATTTAAAGAATTAGCAGCCAATATTCATCTTATGGGCAAATTACTATTCTTAGCTGTGCTATGTGCCCTATTGCAAAACTTGCAGAATTCGTTTGAAAGCTCTGCTATTTCTGTACTCGCTTATGGGATATGTTTTGTTTTTCTTACGGTGATTGCATTGACCGCATTTTATAATGCACTTGGCATTGTAAGGCAGACAGTCCAAACCATGATTGGATTTATGGAGGCATTACTGCCACTCTTGATTTCACTTCTGGCCGGTATGGGGGCAATAACGTCTGCTACACTATTTACACCGCTGATGCTGTTTGTGATTAATACGGTAAGTGTAATTGTAAGAGATATTGTTTTGCCGCTGCTTTTCTTAACGGGTGTTCTGGAGTGCGTAAATTACCTATCAGACAAATACCGCCTCAATAATCTCGCTAGTGTGTTTAAGCAAACCAGTATGATTATCCTTGGGTTAACTATGGTGATTTTTATCGGTATTATCAGTATTCAAGGGGTTACTGGCAGTGTTGCTGACGGACTGACTCTTCGAACAGCAAAGTTCGCAACTGCTACATTTATTCCCGTTGTTGGCAAAATGTTTGCCGATACAGTAGAGCTGGTAATGGGAGCATCTCTATTACTGAAAAATGCTGTAGGGGTCTTTGGAGTATTAGTTATTATACTGTTGTGTATTTTACCGGTAATTAAACTTATTTCATTGATTTTGATCATTAAAGTCGCCGGAGCATTGATTGAGCCAATGGGTGATGAAAAAATGGCAAAATGTTTAGATGGAATTGGTAATAATTTACTGCTGGTGTTCGGAGCGCTGCTTACAGTAGCATTAATGCTGTTCCTGGCGATTACGATGATTATCGGCGCTGGCAGTATGGCTTTAATGCTGAGATAAGGCGGGATTTAACTATGATGGCAGAAATATCCGCATGGGTTAAGAGTATTGTTATGGTCGTTTTATTTGCGACATTTTTAGAGTTTTTGCTTCCTGCCAGCAGTATGCAGCGATTCGTACGGGTCATTATGGGATTATTCATTATGTTGTCTATACTTAATCCCCTAATCAATGTCTTGCACAGTCAGATATTGCCCGAGCCGGTTGCCGTATTTGGTAATCCCGCAACAAGGGCTTCTGAAATTGAACGGGCTTCCCAGGAGGCAGCAAAAGGACGCAGTCAATTGACGCATGAAATGTACAGAAAAGACCTAGCTAAACAAATTCGCGCACTGGTGATGGCTGTCGAAGGTGTTGCAGAAGTAAGGGTTGCGGTTGAAACCAATGATGAAGAAGGCAGTAAAAACATCGGCGCCATCAAGAAAATTGTTCTATATGTTCAGCCAGGCTTAACAAGTACAAATAGTAAAATAAAAAAAGTTTCGATAGATACAACAAATACAGCTGCTGCTGATAATCGCCCGGAGCTATCCGCTGCCACGCGAGATAAGATTCAAAGAGTAATAACGGAACTTTATCCGATTCGTGAAGATCAGTTGACGATACAACGCTTAAATTAAGGAGGAAGATAAGATGAATGCTATGGGGGAGTGGGCAGCAAAAGCCAAGCGGTTATGGCCTTCTCAATTGATACGGGATGGCGTAATCAATATGCGCTTAATTGTGATTGGTTTATTGGGAGTTGGCCTGCTTGTTGCCGGAGGAATATTTGATCAACAAGCACCAAAAGGAACTAGTGAAATTGCGAAAGAGGTTAAACCGCCTGCAGCTACGGTTAATCGAAGTTACGAAGATATATTAGAGGCTAAGCTAGCCAATATTTTATCGCAGGTAAAGGGAGCCGGTTCTGTTGTCATCAGCATTACCCTGGAGAACACAGGTACGCAGGAGCATGCTAAAAATACAATCAAAGAAAATAAAGTTATTCAGGAAAAAGATACAAGTGGCGGATTGCGCACAACTACTGAAAGTAAAGAAAGTGAACAAATATTAATGAGCAGGGAAAACAGTGCTGATCATCCTGTTATGGTCAAAGAAACAAAGCCGGCAATTAAAGGCATATTAGTAATTGCTGACGGCGCGCATGATTCAATTGTGAAAGCTAATCTTACGAAAGCAGTAGAAGCGGGCATGGGAGTGGCTCCCTATAAAATAACAGTACTTCCACAAAGAAAGTGAGGTAATTGCTAATGATTTTATCAATAAAAAAAGCAAACAGAAAAACTGCACTTTGGGTTGTTGGAATCGTTGTTTTTACTCTAGCGGCAATAGTCTCCTTGCAAAATCTTAGTGCTGATAAACAAGCGAAAGTAGATCGTTCAAACGCTATGCAGGTAACAAAACAAGTTGTAGCAGACAACGCATTACAAGTCAGTGCACCTGATTTTTTTACAGAATACCGCCTGGAAAGAGATAAGGTTCGCAGTGAACGCTCCGATCTCATACGGGACATTCTTAAAAATGCCAAAACGGATGATATGAGGCAGAAAGCACAAGAATCAGTATTAAAAATGGCATTAGACAAACAACGGGAATCAGAGATGGAGAATTTGATTAAGGCACGCGGTTTTAGTGATGCTCTTGTCTTTGTTAGAGAAAACTCGGTCAGCGCGGTAGTAAAGACTTCTACGCTTTCACGGGAAGAAGTGATTCAAGTTGCGGATGCCATTAGCCGGGTTACTGGGGTTAAGGCGGAGGATATTACCATTAGTGCAAAACCCTAAAGCTGCAAAATGGCTGCCAACTATGCCGTAAGTTTTTATAGGTGCTTTGTTTTTAATAGGCGCGGATAGGCAATACTAGGAATATTAGCGATTGTATGCCTCAAAATTGTAAAAATGGAAGAAGTTTGGTATACTGGAAGAGTTATAAACTGCTAGTAACAGTAATATATTGTGCCATAGAAAGCCAAAGGGGGGTTGATTTTGGAGAAACGCGAGCGCATTGAACGCACAGAACATAATGATGTAGGCTCAATCCGGATAGCAGATGAAGTTGTTGGTATTGTTGCCGGCTTAGCAGCAACCGAAGTAACCGGTGTAGCAGGTATGAGCGCCGGCCTGGTAGGCGGCATAGCAGAAATGCTTGGTAAA
The DNA here is from genome assembly GCF_032013335.1 of Anaerospora sp. Classification (NCBI taxonomy): domain Bacteria; kingdom Bacillati; phylum Bacillota; class Negativicutes; order Selenomonadales; family Sporomusaceae; genus Anaerospora; species Anaerospora sp. Next base: position 18,269 of record NZ_DALZUO010000012.1, read on the forward strand.
AAGAACTTATCAAAAGGCGTTAAAGTAGAGGTTGGCGAAAGAGAGGCCGCTGTTGACCTATATATTATTGTTGAATATGGAGTGCGTATCCCTGACGTAGCTCTTCGCGTCCAGGAGAATGTGAAAAGAGCAATTGAGTCCATGACTGGACTTGATGTTGTTGAAGTCAATATTCATATTCAAGGTGTTGGATTTGGGCAGGATGGTGAAGAAAAAGATATTCGCGTTCGCTAGAAAGGAGTTAACATGGGGATATTTGATAGAGTTATACTCACAATATATACGTTTGTCCTTGCTTTTTTGTCATTAGGCGTAGTTTTAATGGGACTTCGCCTTATTCCTTTAGAATTAGTGTGGACAACCCTCTATTATATTTACGGACAATGGGAAGCGGCCCTGGCAGGAGCACTTTTCTTATTAATCAGTGTTCGATTGTTGTTGGCCGGATCACGTTCCCGGACTGCGAAAGATACATTAGTTCATCACAATCCAATGGGCGATGTGCATATATCGATTGATGCTATTGAAAATCTTGTCAGCAAAGCAGTTCGCCATGCTAAAGGTGTGCGGGGAGTAAAAGTGGTTGTAGGACAATCAGCACAAGGACTTACCGTAGATGTGAAGGCAATTGTCAGCCCCGAAAGCAATGTTCCTGCAGTTACCGCAGAAGTACAGCAGCGTATTCATGAGCATATTAAACATACAATTGGTGTAGAGATAGCTGATGTTAGAATCTTAGTGGAAAATATCTCTAATGATTTTAAAACAAAACATCGAGTTGAATAGAGGTGGCATTATGAATAACCAACTCTTAATGGAAATATGGCAGCATCATGGCGGTAAATTAATGGGTGCATTATTTGGTTTTGTTTTTGGAATCCTGGTATTGCATTTTGGTTTCTTTAAAACGGTTTTTATTGTATTTTGTGTTGGAGCTGGCTATGTAGTTGGCAAACGGATTGATGAAAAAGAAGATATTATGGATATTTTAGATAAATTATTACCGCCAAGTTACCACCGGTAACGGAAAGAGGGAATTATGAGTCGTAGAAAAGCCCGGGAAGTTGCAGTACAAGCTTTATTTCAATTGGATTTTAATCAGATTACTACAGAGACGGCGATGGAAGCCGTTTTGGATGAACATGCCGGTTTAAGTGAAGGCGCCAAGCAATACGCTCAGAAGCTTGTTACTGGGACGCAGCAAAGTCTTGGCGAAATTGATAGGATCATTGCATCAGCCGCTACGGAGTGGAAGCTCGATCGTATGGCGGCAGTGGATCGAAATATAGCCCGCGTTGCTATATATGAAATGAAATTTGGTGAAGAGCAGCTACCACCGAATGTTGCTATTAACGAGGCGGTAGAAGTGGCGAAAACCTTTGGATCGGAAGATTCGAGCCGCTTTATCAACGGTATTCTTGGTTCATTAGTTAAGAAAAAGAGTCAATGACGAACTATTACCTAGGCATTGATACTAGCTGCTACACTACTTCAATTGCTATCCTGGATCAAGAAGGCAATTTATCTCAAGACTATCGCAAATTACTGACAGTCAAGCCAGGTGGAAGAGGTCTTGCACAATCTGAAATGGTTTTCCAGCATACACGGAACTTACCGGGCCTCTTAGAGCAGGCTGTTGCCGAGCTGCCTGCTTCTTATCAGTTTGCCGGTATTGGAGTTTCCACTCAACCCCGGCCGTCGGCTGATTCGTATATGCCAGCCTTTTTAGTTGGACACAATTATGCCCGTGTGCTTGGAACCGCTTTAAAAACGCCGGTTCATCCAATTAGTCATCAAGAAAATCATATATATGCCGGACTTTGGTCATCCGCCGGACCGCTGGCTGATGATTTTTTGGCGTTACATCTATCGGGAGGTACAACTGAAATTGTACTAGTCCGTAATTCTCATATGAAACCACAACTAACGATTCTGGGTGAAAGCCGCGATTTACATGCCGGGCAATTTGTCGACCGTGTTGGAGTCGCTTTAGGACTTGCTTTTCCCGCCGGACCTCATTTAGAAAAGCTTGCTTGTACCGGCAGAGAGCAGGCAAGTGTAATTCCGGTTGCGGTAGAGGGCTTGCAAGTTAGTTTCTCCGGGCCCGAATCACATGCACAACGGCTTATTAGTAAAGGGGAAGCTGCTTCAGCAGTAGCTGCCGGAGTTGAAAAATGTATCGCCGAATCAATTGTTCGATTAATTGGACAAGCTGTTACAGTGACGCAATTGCAGCAAGTACTCATTGTAGGCGGTGTGACGGCGAATTTATTTATTCGCAGCTACCTGCAAGAAAAGTTAGGCAAGAAACAAATTCAACTGTATATTCCCCAACCAGCATATAGCTCGGATAATGCAGTAGGTGCTGCATATTTTGCCTTACAGCAGCAGTAGCAGTTCGTTTTGTGTTTGCATATTATACATAAATGCAAATACCGGAGGTGACTGCCATGCTGCTGTATACCCTTATTGGCGCAGCAATTGGAGTTATAGTTGGTCATCTAGTACCACCGGGACATGTTTTCTGGTTTGTGGTGGGCACCATTAGCGGTTACTCAGCACTACGCTACTTTGGTCGTCGATATTAGCTGTGTACTAGGGGCTTTTTTAACAGCCTCTATTTTTTTTTTTGCATTTAGTATATCATAAGATTATAACTGTCAAATTAAGGTGAATTTATGCAGATTTTCTCTATAGGTGATGTTACCCGTTACATAAAACATATTTTAGACAAGGATCGTACCCTAAATTCAATTTATGTACGTGGCGAGATATCTAATTTTAAACGCCATTATTCCGGGCATTGTTATTTTACATTGAAAGATAGCGATGCTACGATTAAGACGGTGATGTTTCGCAGCAGAAGTCAGCTATTAAAGTTTGAGCCGCGGGACGGCATGAAGGTAGTTGTCGGAGGCACTGTTACTGTATTTGAACGTGATGGTCAATATCAACTATACGCTGATCATATGGTTCCTGAAGGAGTCGGTGAACTGAGTCTGGCCTATGAGCAGCTAAAAGAAAAACTGACTGCTGAAGGGCTATTTGCTCAAACGAGAAAAAAATCTCTTCCTGTATTGCCCCGTGCCGTTGGGATTATAACTTCCCCTACAGGAGCTGCCGTGCGCGATATTATTACGGTGGCCAAGCGTCGCCATCCTTCAATCGCGTTAGTCCTCTTTCCTGTACAAGTGCAGGGGGGAGAAGCTCCAGGTCAAATAGTTGATGCACTGCAGGTATTTAATGAGTATAATCAGGTAGATGTAATCATTGTTGGTCGCGGCGGCGGATCCTTGGAAGAACTATGGGCCTTTAATGATGAAAAGGTAGTTCGGGCAATTGCAGCCTCAAAAATTCCGGTTGTATCAGCAGTTGGACATGAAACGGATTTTACGCTAGCTGATTTTGTTGCTGATTTGAGGGCTGCAACACCTTCTCAGGCAGCGGAGATTGTTGTACCGGATATATATGAATTGAGCAGGTATGTACGAACCTTAGAAAATCTAATGGGCACTCACATCCAGGCAATCGTCAAGGAAAAACGGCGAAGCGTTTTAGAGCTCAGACAAAGCACGGCCTTACAGCGGCCCATGGATTTACTTGCTGCTAAGCAACAGCAGGTGGATTTATTGCAGCAGCGTCTCATTCAAATTACAGAGCTGCAGCTAACGGCTAAAAAACATGCCTTTTCTATTCAGGCAGAAAAGCTGGCAATGCTCAATCCTTTGTCCGTACTGGCCAGAGGATATAGTATAACACGTACAAAAGAAGGACAAGTTGTCTCCGACGCTAGCCAGGTTGAACCGGATCAAGAAATTGAAATCTTATTATCCCAGGGAATACTGAGTGCCCGAGTTTGTGCAGCTAAGGAGGCTTAATGGTCATGAATGATAAAATAAACAACATAAATGATACTAGTGACGTATGTTTTGAAGAAGCTCTTGGAAAATTAGAAGTAATTGTAAAACTCTTGGAAAAAGGTGAGTTAAAGCTAGAAGATTCTTTAGATAAGTTTGCCCAAGGGGTAGCGCTTTCTCAGCTTTGTCTTGCTAAATTAACAGTAGCAGAAAAGAAAATCGATAAGATATTACAAAAAGAGCAGGGGATACTTGTTGAAAAGCCGCTGCTTTTTAACGAGGAGAAAAGCAAATGCTAAAACAGTATTGTAGTGAAAAAGCAGCTCTTGTCGACTGTGCCTTGCGGCAGGCAGTCCCTGCCGAGCATGCATATGCCCATGTGCTGTTTGATTCTATGCGTTATAGTCTTTTTGCCGGTGGTAAAAGACTTCGTCCCATATTATTAATGGCTGCTGCCGATGCGGTAGGAGCGGCCGGCAGCAGCTATTTGCCTGCAGCCTGCAGCCTGGAAATGATCCACACATATTCTTTAATTCATGATGATCTGCCCGCAATGGATGACGACGATTATCGCCGTGGAAAGCCGACGAATCATATCGTATATGGTGAGGGAATGGCAATTTTAGCTGGAGATGCCTTACTGACTGCTGCTTTCGAGGTTTGTTTATCTCAGCCGGATGTTCAGCCTGCAGTTTTGCTGGACGTAGTGAAAGAAATCGCAATAGCTGCGGGGGCCACAGGTATGGTTGGCGGTCAGGCAGTGGACTTATTGTCAGAAGGAAAGACGTTAGATGCCCAGACGCTTCAATATATGCATCAGGCTAAAACCGGTGCATTGTTCCGGGCTGCAATTCGTTCAGGCGCAATATTGGCAGGCGCATCTGCCACTCAGCTTGCCCAGTTAACAGTATATGCTGAACAATTTGGGTTGGCTTTTCAGATTACAGATGATATCTTAGATGTGGTTGGCAATCAGGAACTAATCGGTAAGCCTGTAGGCAGTGACATTCGAAACCATAAAGCCACTTATGTGACGCTATATTCGCTCGAGGGAGCGAAAAAATTAGCTGATCAGGCAGTAGAGAAAGCTTTGCTTAGTTTACAGGATTTTGGTTCAGAAGCAGATATATTAAGGGATTTAGTAAGACACTTGCTTAATCGCGACAGTTGAGGTGTACTTCGTGGCAGAATTCTGGGCAGCTATTGGTAAAAACATCATTCTTATGACTGCATTTACAGCTTGGGCAACCGCCCAAATATTAAAGACGATTACTGCTTTTTGGAAACACGAAAAATTTAAGGCAGAACGTTTAGTGGGCGCCGGAGGAATGCCGAGCTCTCATACCTCGTTGGTGGTCAGCCTGGCATCGGCTATTGGTTTTCATGATGGAGTTGATTCTCCCTTATTCGCAGTAGCTGTAATTTTGGCTAGTATTGTTATGTATGATGCAGCAGGCGTCCGCCGTGCAGCAGGCAAACAGGCGAAAGTCCTGAATAAGCTGATGCAGGAATTAAAGGCGGAACATACGGTTCATGATACTCGATTAAAGGAATTACTTGGACATACTCCGCTCGAAGTTTTAGCTGGAGCCGTACTTGGCTTTTTTATCGCCTATTTGTTTAGTTTATATTATAAATAAGGTATCAGTATATATGATGCTTGATTGGAAAGAGGGGAGCCCATTTGGTCACTGTGCTGGAAAATATTGAGCAGCCGCAAGACTTAAAAAAACTATCCTTCTCTCAATTAGAGAAATTAGCCACTGAAATTCGAAGTTTAATTATTCAGACGATCGCCAAGAACGGTGGTCATCTAGCACCTAATTTAGGAGTCGTTGAACTCACGTTAGCACTGCATAAAGTTTTTGATAGTCCACAGGATAAATTCATCTGGGATGTGGGACATCAAGCCTACATCCATAAAATACTTACAGGCCGGCGATTAAGCTTTAGCTCGATTCGTCAACTAAATGGAATTAGCGGATTCCCCAAACGAAATGAAAGTAAGCATGATGCCTTCGGAACGGGGCATTCGAGCACATCGCTTTCAGCAGCGCTTGGTCTGGCTTTGGCCAGAGATTTGTCAGGTCAGAAAAGTCATGTACTTGCCATTATTGGAGATGGTTCCTTAACTGGTGGTCAGGCCTTTGAGGCCTTGAATCATACAGGCCATTTAGGGACACGTATGACTGTTATTTTAAATGACAATGAAATGTCGATTGCAAAGAATGTAGGTGCCCTTTCGGAATATTTGTCTAAAATGCGTACGACATCAACCTATTCGAAAGTGAAACATGATATTGAATATTTGCTGCGCCGTATACCGGCAATTGGAGATAGTGTTGCCAAAACTGCGGAAAGAGTCAAGGATAGCTTAAAATACCTGCTTGTACCTGGTGTATTTTTCGAAGAATTAGGTTTTACTTATCTCGGACCAATTGATGGACATAATATCGGCTCGTTAGTTGAGGTACTGCAGCAGACGAAAAATATCGATGGGCCTGTGCTCATTCATGTAATTACCCAAAAAGGGAAAGGCTACAAACCGGCTGAGTGTAATGCTGCTCAATTTCATGGTGTTGGTCCATTTTGTGTTGAAACGGGAGCAATAAACAAAACGCCTGGCAATCCAACCTATACTTCTGTCTTTGGTGATGTCCTGCTTAAGCTCGCAGCGGATGATCCTGATATTGTTGCTATAACGGCTGCTATGCCGGAAGGTACTGGCTTAAAAAAATTCGCAAGTCATTATCCTGATCGCTTTTGGGACGTAGGAATTGCAGAGCAGCATGCAGTAACGATGGCGGCTGGTTTAGCTGCCGCAGGTAAAAAACCGGTAGTTGCTCTGTATTCAACTTTCTTACAGCGAGCGTACGATCAGGTTCTGCATGATGTCAGCCTTCAGAAGCTGCCGGTTATCTTTGCTTTGGACCGAGCAGGAATTGTTGGCGAAGATGGTCCTACGCACCACGGTGTTTTTGATTTTTCTTATTTACGCCACATCCCCAACATCGTTGTTATGGCCCCAAAAGACGAAGGAGAGCTTCGCAATATGTTTGCAACAGCAGTTCAAGCTAATGCACCTGTTGCAATCCGTTATCCCCGCGGGAGCGGCACCGGAGCTGATATAACTAAGGATCCACAAGTGCTGCCTATAGGAAAAGCAGAAGAGTTGATCAAGGAAGGATCTATTGCACTGCTTGCTATTGGGGCAATGGTTGAACCCTGTATGCAGGCCGCTCAGTTATTAGCGCAAAAAGGAACGTTTTGCCGGGTTATTAACGCCCGTTTTCTCAAGCCGCTCGATGGAGAGTTAATCCGTCGCTTAGCGCGTGAAACAGGCAGTATTGTTACAGTAGAAGACAATAATTTGTCGGGCGGTTTCGGCTCGGCAGTGCTTGAATATATTAATTCAAATAATCTTAACTGGGTAAAAGTTCTCAGAATTGGCTGGCCAGATCAATTTATCGAACAGGGTTCTCGAAAAGAATTGTTAGATAAATATCGAATGACGCCGGAAGGCATTGCCGAATCTGTTCAATCTTTTAGCCAGCAGTTTGGAGCGCGTTAATGAAAGAACGATTGGATGTTTTGCTTGTCAGCCGGGGGCTGGTTCCAAGCCGTGAGCGAGCGAAAGCTAGTATTATGGCTGGGTTGGTTGATGTTGATAATCAAAAAATTGATAAATCTGGCACGCTGGTATCTGTTACCGCTGATATTGTTGTTCGCGGTGACAGTATAGGCTACGTAAGCCGTGGCGGACTAAAACTAAAAAAAGCACTTTCCAGTTTTTCAATTGATCTACAAGGAAAAGTTATGGCTGATATTGGTGCATCAACTGGCGGATTTACCGATTGTGCTCTGCAGAATGGAGCTAAACGTGTATATGCAATTGACGTCGGCTATGGTCAGTTAGCTTGGTCTCTGCGGACAGATGATCGCGTTGTTAACATGGAACGAACAAATATCCGCAATGTAACTGTAGCGTCGCTGGGAGAGTCTGTGGACTTTATTTCAATTGATGTTGCATTTATTTCTTTAACTAAGGTACTGCCGGTTGTGAAGGAAATACTTGCGCCTGGCGGCACTGTGGTTGCCCTTATTAAACCTCAATTCGAAGCTGGCCGGGAAAAGGTGGGCAAAAAAGGGGTCGTAAAAGACCCGTTAGTACATAAAAGCGTAATAAAAAAAGTTCTGGATGAGTCTCAAGAACTCGGTCTTTATCCAATTAATCTAACTTTTTCGCCGGTGAAAGGACCAGAAGGCAATATTGAATACTTAGCTTTATTGACTAATCAGCTAAGTGAAAAGACAATATCGCATAACGATATTGAAGAAATTGTGGAAGCATCACATTCCCAACTTATAGGATAGGGGAGAACTGCTGTGCAAATAATCGGAATATATCCTAACCCGAAGAAGGCAGCTGTTAGTACCGTCTTGAAGATGGTTATCGAGCATTGTGCAAAATATGCAATACAAGTACTAATGCCGCAGGATGAAGCCAATGAACTGCAATATCCTGAGTTTGCTTGTAATCGGAAACTCATGCCTGAAAAGATTTCTTTAGCTCTTACGTTAGGCGGCGATGGAACATTATTAAATGTTGCAAAAGAAGTCGCTCCAGCCGGTATTCCTGTATGTGGTATTAATCTAGGGCAGCTTGGCTTTTTAACTCATATTGAGGTATCGAAACTTCAGGCTGGATTAGATCAATTATTTGCTGGAGCTTATCGCATTGAAGAGCGCCTAATGTTAGAAACTGTGATTATCCGTAACAAGGAAACAATCCAATTACCTCCCGCCCTAAATGATGTTGTTGTTACAAAAGGGGGATTCTCCCGCCTTATTCGCTTAAATTTGTATATTGATAATCAATTTACAGAAACATATCCCGCAGATGGATTAATTGTTGCTACATCAACTGGTTCAACAGGGTACTCTTTATCTGCCGGAGGACCAATCATCAGTCCGAATTTAAAAGTGACAGTCATAACACCGATTTGTCCTCATTCGCTGAATTTGCGATCGCTTATCATTTCCGAAGAAGAAGAAGTAAAAATCAGCTTTCAGGCAACAACACATGATGATGTGGCATTAACAGTTGATGGACAGAAGGTATATAGTTTAATGGCTGATGATAATATTCTTGTGCGCCGCTCTGCTTTGCGGGCAAAGCTAGTCCGTTTTCTGGAAAGTGGTTTTTATGAAACTCTTCATAGCAAGTTGCGGAGAGAAGATTAGCATGAATTTCGCAGGAGCACTAAAAATGGCGCATCAAATCCTTTTCATGCGCCTGCCCCATGCGCATTGCATTGTAGATGCAACTGCCGGGAATGGTAAGGATACCCTATTTTTGGCCAAGCATGCGAGGAGCGATGCACGCGTTTGGGCTTTTGATATACAAGAAGAGGCAATTATAAAAACTAAGCAATTGCTTCTCGACAATCAATACCAAAATAAAGTAAAGTGTATTTTAGATAGCCATTGTAACATAGATCACTACATCAAAGAAAAAGTAGATATTGTAACATTTAACTTGGGCTATTTGCCGGGCTCGAGTCACACCATAACAACCAGCGCCGAGACAACCATACAGGCAATCAATAAAAGTATTCAACTGTTGAATGGAAATGGTATCATTACAATAGTAGCTTATCCGGGACATATGTCAGGTAAAGCGGAGAACAACGAGCTTTTAGCGCAATTAAGTAAATTGCCGCAAGCGGAGTTTAATGTAGGCTGTTGGCAAATGCTCAATCAAGTGAACGAACCGCCTGTTTTGTATATAGTGGAAAAAAAGAGGGGTGAAGTGCGTGAAGGCTTTGCGTCACGCGAAGATTAAAGAGTTAGTAGAACATCACGTAGTAGAAACGCAGGAAGAATTAGCTGAAGCACTCCGAAAAGATGGTATAGAAGTTACGCAAGCCACCGTTTCCCGCGATATCAAAGAGTTAATGCTAATCAAGGTCCCTACAGGGGAAGGGCGTTACCGGTATGCTGCGCCGCCCGAACAAAATCTCATTTTTTCTCAATCGCGGATGGAACGAATTTTCCAGGACTCTATTGTAGGAATGGACTATAGCCAGAATATTGTTGTACTAAGAACATTACCCGGTGCAGCGAATGCTGTGGCGTCAACAATTGATCATGTTCGCTGGCCGGAAATAATGGGAACAGTTGCAGGTGACGATACGATTTTTATCGTTGTAAAGCCACCCGAAGCAGCTCCTCAGGTATTAGCAAAATTTCATCGGTTATTGCAATAGGGTTGGGTTAACCTTAAAGGAGAAATTTGTCATGCTAAAGTCATTACAAGTTGTCAACTTTGCGTTAATTGAGCAGGTACATATTGATTTTGTTACCGGCCTCAATATTTTGACAGGTGAAACTGGTGCTGGAAAATCAATTCTGATTGACGCAATTAATGTCGTTCTTGGCGGCAGATCGTCAGTTGATGCAATTCGTACGGGCTGTGACTTCTTTCGCGTTGAAGTTGTTTTTGATGTAAGTGCTAATAATGCTGTAAAAGCCCTTCTGGAAAAACAAAGCATTATTTTAGAAGAAGATACGCTGATTATCAGCAGGCGAGTGAATAGGAACGGGAAAAATACTATAATTATTAACGGATGTCAAACTCCGCTAATGGTTCTGCGACAATTTGGTGAACTGCTTGTCGACATGCATGGACAACATGAGAATCAGGCTTTGCTTCGTTCAGGCGCGCATATGGAACTGCTTGATGCTTTCGATATTCGCATTGGTGCCGAGCTTGAAAAATATCGGCAAATATATCAACAGTGGCTTCGTACAACAGCGGAACTCGGCCGATTAAATTCTCATTCCCGCGATCGTGAGCAGCGAATCGATGTGCTTACTTGGCAAACGCAGGAAATAGCTGCAGCCAATCTCAGGGCAGGTGAAGAGGAGGATGTGGAAGCCGAAGTCAGTGTTCTGGGAAATGCTGAGAGAATTTCCAAATCGGCTCAACATGCTCATGCGCTTCTAAACCAAGGTGTTAAAGGCAATTCTGGTATAATAGCAGCACTAATAGATGTAAAAAAAGAAATAGAAACAGTTGTCCGTTATGATTCCAGATTAAGTGCTTCATTAGTCATGATCCAGGAAGCTTTTTATCAATTGGATGAAGTTGCCATGGAAATTAGCAGTTATTGTGATAATTTTGATTTTAATCCGCAACGTTTAGCTAAATTGCAAGATCGTCTTGATATTATTTATAAGTTGAAAAAAAAGTATGGCGCATCCATTGAAGAAATTTTACAGTATTATCAGCAGGCTCTTGATGAATTGGCATTAATTGATAATTCTAGTGAAAAAATAGCTGCCCTTACTAATCAAAAAAATCAGCAGCAAAAACAATTAGAAATGGCGGCGAATGCACTCAATCAATTGCGATGTGAGTCTGCTGAGAAATTATCTCAGGAAATTTGCTACCATCTGACTGATTTAGGAATTCCAAATGCCCGGTTGATTTTTGATATCACGACAACGGACGAATACACATTTTCAGGTAATAACCAAGTGGTGATGCTTTTTTCCGCAAATCTTGGTGAAGAGTTGAAACCTTTACATAAGATTGCATCTGGTGGTGAACTATCCCGAATTGCGCTTGCGATCAAGACTGTATGCGCTAAGCGCGATGATATTGATGTCATGATCTTCGATGAGATTGATGCCGGTATTGGTGGACAAACTGCACAGATGGTTGCTGAAAAAGTAGCTTTAGTTGCCTGCAATAAGCAGGTACTATGTATTACGCATTTGCCTCAGATGGCATGCATGGCTGATGGTCACTATTACATCACGAAGGTTACGGAAGGTGAGCGGACCTATACAACAGTCCGTAGTTTATCTGAAGATGAGCAAATTATGGAAATTACCCGCATGATTACAGGAAAAAGCATCACAGCAATTGCCTTGGAAAATACATCTCAGTTAGTTGCAATGGCTAAAGAAAAAAAAGAAATATGGAAAAATAAAGCGCAAGCGTGAGCTTGCGCTTTATTTTTGCTTAAAATCAACCTTAACAGCTTTATTTGACAATCTATGCTAATAACTCCGGAATAATCCGCTTTTTTTTCGGGAATCTTTAATTTATGACCAAAAGCAGCCGATAGAAAAAGGGTTAAATTAGTAAACAAAGGGAGTGATGGCAAAAATATGAAAGGCATTTGCCGGCGATCTATAGTAGGCCTATTCATTGCATCTCTCATCGTTGCCTTTGCTTTTTCTCCTCAATTCCGTCATATTTATGGCCTTCCCCCGCATATGCGCGTAATTGAAGGTGAAACTGCATTGTTTACAGTCAACTTTCCGCTTACTGTTACCGTAAATGATGGAAAAAATGAAGCCGTTCGTCTGCAATCGCCTCTTTCCGTTTTTTCTCTTTCCCGACCCGTGTCTTTAGAATCAGTCAATCGTGGCACGGCTACGGTTGATTTTAAGCTGTTAGGATTAATACCGGTACGAACCGTTGAAGTGGATGTATTGCCATCACTTAAAATTGTTCCCGGTGGCCACTCGATTGGTGTGGTGCTTCATTCTCAAGGAGTCATCGTTGTTGGCATCTCTCCCGTATTGAACACAAAGGACCAATATGTCACTCCAGCCAAAGATAGCGGCATAGTAGTTGGCGATGTTATGCTTAGTATCAATGGCAATCCCGTTCAAAGTGATGCACAGGTAGCTGAGCTTATTGATGAGAGTGGAAAAAACAACCAACCTATTGATGTATTAATTAAACGTGGTGACAATCGCTTGCATGTCAGTTTAACACCTGTTTTATGTAAAGATACAAAGCGTTACCGTATTGGCTTATTCGTTCGTGACAGTGCAGCCGGTGTTGGTACATTAACATTTTTTGAACCTCAATCGCAAAATTACGGAGCATTGGGGCATGTTATTACCGATAGCGATACAAATCAGCCAATTGATTGCAATCAAGGCAAAATTGTTTTAGCTACAGTATCAGGCATTCAACATGGAAAAAGAGGACAACCTGGCGAGAAAATAGGTGTTTTTATTGAAGAAAGCCAATTACTAGGTGATATTAAGAAAAATACCCCTTTTGGAATTTATGGCAACTTAAACACTCCAGTTGAAAACAATTTATATCCTGAAGCTTTGCCAGTTGCATCAATGAGCCAAGTGCAAACAGGAGCGGCGGAAATACTTACCGTCGTAGATGGCCAAACAATTGAAAAATTTTCGATTGAAATACAAAAAATCAATTATCAAGAGGCTCCAGAAGGAAAAGGATTAGTTATCAAAGTTACTGATCCCCGATTGCTTGATAAAACAGGCGGAATAGTGCAGGGAATGAGCGGTAGTCCTATTATTCAAAATGGACGTGTGATTGGTGCCGTAACGCATGTATTTGTTCATGATCCAACGCGCGGTTATGGCGTTTTTATTGATTGGATGCTGATGGAAAGCGGGCTTATTCCACCCAAAAATAAACAGACTGCTTATAAACTATTTAGTTATAAAGACGATTTTTATTTACAGGCTTCTTGATAGAGTAGATAATAAGAGAGATCATTATCCACTAATACAAAAGTGGAATAATGATCTTTTTTGATTATAAATTACTAAAAAACAAGCATTCTGGAAGTTAATTATATAAATGGAAGAAATTTGGATTTTTTTCCAATAAAGGAAGGAATTGACGTAACTTTGTCGAATTTATAAAAATGTAAAACGATGCAGGGAGGATGTTCAAGTGCTCAAAGAACGAATCAAAGTGGCGTTTGCGGATGATAATAAAGAGTTTTCCGAAATCATGAATGAGTATCTCAGCCAGCAGCCTGATATTGAAGTAGTAGGTGTTGCCTACAATGGCGAGCAAATCATATCGATCATTGATGAAAAAAAGCCGGATGTCGTTATTCTTGATATTATTATGCCACATCTTGATGGCATTGGTGTATTAGAGCGAATTAATACTACCGGTGGTAAGCGCCCTAAAATTATTATGCTGACCGCTTTCGGTCAAGAAACAATCACACAGCGTGTTGTTGAATTAGGTGCAGATTATTATGTGTTGAAGCCGTTTAATATGGAAGTACTGGTTAGCCGTATCAGGCAGCTTGCCGGTATGATTACTACTCAGCGCCCGCAGGTAACTGCGCAAGCAATCAAAGCAAAATCTGTTGACGTTGAAGTAACCAATATTATTCGGGAAATTGGTATTCCTGCTCATATTAAAGGTTATCAATATTTGCGGGATGCCATCATGATGATTATATCTGAAATTGAACTGCTTGGTGCCGTTACTAAAGTTTTATATCCTATGATTGCCGAAAAATACTCTACTACTCCCAGCCGTGTGGAAAGAGCAATTCGTCATGCGATTGAAGTTGCCTGGAACAGAGGGAATATCGATATGATTAATCGTTTGTTCGGCTACACGGTAAAACTGGAAAAAGGCAAACCGACAAATTCAGAGTTTATGGCAATGATCGCCGATAGACTGCGTATGGAAATGCGCGCTTAATATTTGATAGTTAAGGCTGCCTGAATGATAGGCAGCCTTAATTTATGAAGAGATTTCGTCGTTACGGCTTGATGAAATAAGGCGTTACGAAGGTGTATTTTACAGATAAGCTGTAAAATACAGATAAAAAGTTCAAAACTTTGTTGACTTCCATGTAACCATTATTATACAATGAACGTAAAATAAATAGACCTCATCCTGTACAGGGTTAAGGTAGAGGTGCGGTCAACAGGAGTACTTTCAGGAAGAGTGGTGTCGATGAACTGGAAGAAAAGGGTTGACTGCCGAAGTGTGAAATGATGCCGGTCTTTCACGCTGGTTTTACATCGAATAGGTGTTAAAACTGTCACTGAAGGTTGTTCTTCGGTGGAGCGCTATCTCACTAGGATAAAGGGAAATATCATATTTTCCATGTTATCCTTTATTTCTGCCTATATAAGGTAGTCGGTGAGATTAGCTCTACCGACTGCCTTATTTTAATTTTCGGAGGTGGCGTTTGTGATTCGGGTATTGGTTTGTGGTGCTTATGGAAAAATGGGTAGAGAAGTATTAAAAGCAGTACATACAGATGATCAGTTGCAAATTGTAGGAGCGGTTGATGTAAAATCTGATTTTAGTGATGTTGGTGATTTGATTGGTGTTGGCAAACTTGGCGTAATGATTGGCAATGATTTGCAAACAATAATCAATGAAACAAAACCACAAGTCATGGTTGATTTTACAAGGCCAGAGTCAGTAATGAATAATATCCGGGTTGCCTTGAATAGTGGGGTATGTCCTGTAGTCGGTACTACAGGTTTATCAGAAGAAAACCTGACTGAAGTTCGCGAATTATGCACGACGACTGGTGTTAATGCGCTTGTTTCACCAAATTTCTCTGTTGGAGCTATTCTAATGATGAAATTGGCACAGGATGCAGCTAAGTATTTTCCTCATATTGAAATAATTGAACTTCACCATGATCAGAAGCTTGATGCGCCATCGGGGACCGCTTTGCGCACCGCTGAACTAATTGCCCAAAAACGGGGAATTTTAGAGCAGGGACATCCTGATGAAGTAGAAAAGCTACAAGGAGCCAGAGGAGCAAATTACGCAGGAATACATATTCACAGCGTTCGCCTTCCGGGATATGTAGCTCATCAAGAGGTTATATTTGGTGGTCTAGGACAAACGCTTGTTGTACGTCATGATTCCATCTCCCGTGAATCCTTTATGCCCGGCGTTGTACTAGCATGTAAAAAAGTGCTTTCAATAAGTGGTCTGGTTTGCGGCTTAGAACAAATAATGGATTAAATGCTGAATGGAGTGGTAGTATGAAAAAGTATAATGTGGCAATTTTAGGAGCTACTGGAGCAGTTGGACAGGAATTTTTAAAGCTAATTGAAGAAAGAAATTTTCCCTTTGCCAATTTGAAATTACTGGCTTCAGCACGTTCAGCTGGTAAAACAATAGACTTTATGGGTCAGACATATGTGGTGGAAGAAGCAAAACCTGAATCCTTTGAAAATGTGCAAATTGCATTATTTGCTGGTGGAGCAGCAAGCAAAGCGCTTGCGCCGGAAGCGGTCAAACGCGGAGCGGTTGTTATTGATAATTCAAGTGCATTTAGAATGGACCCCAATGTGCCTCTGGTAGTACCTGAAGTTAATCCTCTGGCTATTCATGAGCATCAGGGCATCATCGCCAATCCTAATTGCTCAACTATTATTATGGCGATGGCTTTAAAACCAATTTATGATAAAGTAAAAATAAAGAGGATCATCGTCTCTACTTATCAGGCGGTGTCAGGAGCCGGCAAGGAAGCGATAGATGAGCTTGATGAGCAGGTGAAAGCCACAATCGACAAACGTCCGGTTGTAGCTAACATTCTGCCCAGTGCCAGCCTGCCTAAGCATTATCAAATCGCATTTAATCTTTTGCCGCAAATTGACGTTTTTCTAGAAAATGGTTATACAAAAGAAGAAATGAAAATGGTGCATGAAACACACAAGATTCTTGGTGACTCGACTATCGGCATATCGGCAACGACAGTACGTGTTCCTGTTTACCGGAGTCATTCAGAGTCAATCAATCTAGAGCTGGAAGGACCTTTGACTGTAGAGGAAGCTAAGGCTCTAATGGATGCTTTCCCAGGAGTGATTGTTGAAGACAACCCGGATGAGATGATATACCCGATGCCATTATATACATCAGACCGAAATGAGGTTTTCGTCGGTCGCATTCGCAAAGATACTTCTGTACCTCACGGCCTCAACATGTGGGTTGTCGGTGATCAAATTAGAAAGGGCGCAGCGTTAAACGCCTTACAAATTGCCGAATATATGATTGAGCAAAACTTAATTTGAGGTGCAGAGAATGCGTATTATCGTACAAAAATTTGGGGGGACATCAGTCGCCTCACCGGAAGTTCGACAAATGGTTTTGTCAAAGATTGAAAATGCACGCCAACAAGGCTATCGTCCTGTAGTTGTAGTATCAGCTATGGGACGTAAAGGGGATACGTACGCAACGGATACCTTAATTGGCGTAGCCAAAAACACGTATCAACACATTGCAGCTAGAGAACTTGATCAAATTATGTATTGTGGAGAAATCATATCGGCTGTTGTTATGGCAGGCACCATGCAGGCTGCGGGAATTGATGCAGTCATGCTGACTGGCGGGCAGGCCGGTATGATTACTGATAATAATTTCAATAATGGCCGTATTTTAAAGGTTGATCCTTCACGGATGCTTAATCTTTTAAAAATAGGTAAAACTCCTGTTGTGTGCGGTTTTCAAGGTATGACCGTAGACGGGGAACTAACGACACTGGGACGCGGTGGCAGTGATACAACCGCTGCAGCGCTGGGAGCGGCTCTTAATGCGGAATTGGTTGAAATCTACACAGACGTTGATGGCATTATGACAGCAGACCCAAGAATTGTTAAAAATGCCAAAATATTAGACCAAATCAGTTATGGTGAAGTATGCCAGCTTGCCCATCAAGGGGCTAAGGTAATTCATCCGAGGGCAGTTGAAATTGCTATGCAAAAGAACATTCCTCTAGTGGTAAAATCTACGTTTTCCGATGCTCCAGGAACGTTGATCACAAATGTAATTCAAAAAGAAACCGGTGAAACAGCTGTTTCTGACAAGGTAGCAACTGGAGTAACGTATTTGCCTGGTGTTATGCAAATCAAAGTTATTTTGGATGCGGCAACTACTCACAATGAAAGCTTTAAGGTTTTTCGTGCAATGGCTGAAAGTGGGATTAGTGTTGATTTAATTAATGTTCATCCGGGGTTAATTATGTTTACAGTTATGGAAGAGGTAGCCGATACTGCAATAGCCAAATTAGCAACTCTTGGCTATGAAGTGGAAACAACACGCAACTGTGCTAAAGTGTCGGTAGTGGGCGGCGGCATGCGTGAGGTGCCGGGTGTAATGGCTAATTTTGTTGAAGCATTATCTTTTAATGATATACCGATACTACAAACTGTAGATTCCCACACGTCCATTTCTGTCCTTGTTAAAAATGACGATGTCAATAGAGCGGTTACAGCCTTGCATGAACGGTTCGGGTTATCCAATTAAAGGGGAGGATAATATGAGAGATTTCGGAAGAATTCTAACGGCTATGGTTACCCCATTTAATCCTGACCAATCTGTAAATTATGCTGCCGCAGCACAATTGGCCCAATATCTTGTAGCAAATGGTTCTGATGGTGTTGTAGTTGCCGGAAGCACCGGCGAGTCTGCAACATTAAGCAAGGAAGAAAAACTTCGGTTATTCGCAACAGTTCTGGATGCGATCGGCGATCAAGCGACGGTTATTGCCGGAACAGGATCTAATGATACCCGCGCGTCCATTGCTTTGACGCAAGAGGCAGAAAAACTAGGAGTTCATGGCGCAATGCTTGTCGGTCCTTATTACAATAAACCAACTCAAGAGGGCTATTATCAGCATTTTAAGTCAATTGCAGATGCGAGTGCTTTACCTTTCATTGTATATAACGTGCCTGGCCGTACAAGTTCTAATATATTGCCACAAACAATTGCACGGCTTACAGCATGTAAAAATATTGTTGCTGTCAAAGAAGCAAGCGGAAGTCTTGATCAGGTTTCTGAAATCATACGGATTACCCCACCGGAATTTCTCGTTTATAGCGGCGATGATGGTTTGACATTGCCGGTATTGGCTGTTGGTGGTACGGGTGTAATCAGTGTTGCAGGGCACATAGTAGGTAAAAAGATGAAAGAAATGATCACAGCATTTTTCTTAGGAGATTTAGCAAAAGCACAAGCAATTCACTTAGAACTTCATCCTTTTTTCCGAGCAATTTTTATTACTACTAATCCTATTCCGATAAAAACGGCTGTGAACGTGATCGGATTGAATGCAGGACCGCTTCGCCTGCCGATGGTGGCAGCAACAGAAAACGAACTTGAGCATATTAAGCAGGCAATGCGTGATGTAGGCGCTTTAAATTAATACTTCAGCCATCTTCCGTGAGGAAGATGGCTGAAGTATTTATAAGGCTTAATTGCATATAATAAGCTAGTGGATTTGCCACTTGTTGTAAATGCTGGAATGCGATATAATAAAAATCAAGTGGACGGAACGGCGTGGTCCTTAACTATTTCGACATGGGCGGCGGTATAGAGAAATAGGGTTGTCTTTTCGCTGTTTTTTACTTTATTTAGTATTGATCTTCGGAGGTGTAACTTTTTTTGGCCAAATTACCGCAAAAATTACAGATAATTCCTCTAGGCGGACTTGGTGAGATAGGAAAAAATATGACTGTCGTTCGTTGCGGGGACGACATCATCGTAATTGATTCGGGCCTGATGTTTCCGGAGGATAGCATGCCGGGTATTGATTTGGTAATACCTGATATTTCCTATTTGCTTGATAATAGGGATTTAATACGTGCTATTATTTTGACTCACGGACATGAAGATCATATCGGAGCCTTGCCTTTTGTTCTAAAACAATTATGCGTTCCTGTTTACGGTACTCGTTTAACACTGGGAATCGTGAGTAACCGTTTAAAAGAGAATAATATTGCTAACAGTAACTTACATACTGTTGAAGCAGGTGACGAAATTGTTTTGGGGCATTTCAAAATCGGTTTTATTCACGTAAATCATAGTATTGCCGATTCTGTAGCACTATCTATAAAAACACCTGTCGGTACTATTGTTCATACTGGTGATTTTAAATTTGACCAGACTCCTGTGGATGGGAGAAGCAGTGATTTTCATAAGTTTTCCGAGCTAGGTGATCAGGGTGTGCTCGTGCTGCTTGCAGATAGTACGAATGCTGAGCGTCCTGGCTATACACAGAGCGAACGAATAGTAGGAGCAACATTTGAAGAAACTTTTAGAGTTGCTCGTGAGCGAATTGTTATCGCCACCTTTTCGTCAAACATCCATCGTATACAACAAGCCATCAATGCCGCAAATCAATATGGCAGAAAAGTAGCTGTTTTAGGAAGAAGTATGATTAATGTAGTCAATATTGCTATCGAACTGGGATATTTACATATTCCTGACGGCATATTGATTGATATTGATGAAATTAATAACTATCCTGCCTCAAGGATTGTTATCATAACTACCGGCAGCCAGGGCGAACCCATGTCGGCCCTAACGCGTATGGCGATGTCGGATCATAAGAAAGTAGACATTGCACCAGGAGATACTATTATTATTTCCGCAACGCCAATACCAGGCAATGAGAAATTGGTATTCCGCAATATCGATTACCTTCTTCGCCAGGGTGCTGAAGTTGTTTATGAGTCTGCTGCGGGTATTCACGTCTCCGGTCATGCCAGTCAGGAAGAACTAAAGTTAATGCATAACTTAGTGAGACCGAAGTTCTTTATACCTGTTCACGGGGAGTATCGTCATTTAATTAAGCACGCTAAATTAGCCCAGGATTTGGGCATGACGAAGGAAAATATCTTTATAGCTGATAATGGGAGCATTCTCGAATTCACTCGTGAAAAGGGGCAAGTCAGCGGAAAGGTAACAGCCGGCAGTATACTTGTCGACGGACTCGGTGTTGGCGATGTGGGAAATATTGTTCTCAGAGACCGCCGTCAGCTGTCTCAGGATGGCATACTCATTATGGTTGTTACAATGGATAAAGAAACTGGTTCAATATTAGTTGGTCCTGATATTGTATCGCGTGGTTTTGTCTATGTACGCGAGTCAGAACAACTAATGGAAGAAGCGAAGGACCGGGTTAAACTGGCTCTGGAAAAATGTGAAGTGAATGGGATTACCGAATGGGCTTCCATTAAAACCAGTGTCCGTGAAGTATTGGGAAAATATTTATATGAAAAAACACGCCGCCGACCAATGATTTTACCTATTATAATGGAAGTATGACCAAAACCGAGGCTTAATCCTCGGTTTATCTTTTTGTTATCGGTATGAAACTTGAATCCAGGTCCATACTAGTAAGGATATTACTAGTTGGAGGGAAATTATGATAGATAATGCTAACCCTGTTATAGCACCTCCTGGAACGAATCCGGAAAACCCTAATGAGCCATCATTACCGGCAGAAACACCTAAAAAACAGCGATCTGCCTCAGCAAAAAAAGGGACAACCGTCGAGAATATTCAGGAGCTAGGCAGCACAGAGGTGCCCACTGCAAAATCAAATGTTCATATTATGACTATTATAGGCCAAATTGAAGGCCATATGGTTCTTCCGCCACAGAACAAAACCACCAAATATGAGCATATTATGCCACAGCTTGTTGCAATTGAGCAGAATCCGGAAATTGAAGGGTTAATGCTGCTGTTAAACACAGTTGGGGGAGATGTTGAGGCAGGTTTGGCGATTGCTGAAATGATTGCCAGTATGTCAAAGCCGTCAGTATCCATTGTGCTTGGTGGTGGACACAGTATTGGTGCTCCTATTGCAGTATCAGCCACATATTCTTTTATTGTTGAAAGTGCCAGCATGACAATACATCCAATCCGGCTTACCGGAATGGTCATTGGTGCTCCCAGTTCTTTTGATTATTTGGAAAAAATGCAGGATCGAGTGAATAAATTCGTTGTAACCCATTCGAACATAAATGAAAAGAAATGGAAGGAGCTGCTTTTTAAAACAGGTGAACTTTCCCGTGATATTGGAACTAACGTTGTAGGAAAAGATGCCGTCCATTACGGTCTTATTAACGAAATTGGCGGTGTATCAAATGCACTTTTCAAACTGCAGCAGCTGATTAAAGCACAAAAAGAAAGTAAGGGGTTGAAGCAATAATGGTTTTATGGACCATTATCCCTGCTGAACTCGTCTTTCAAGAGCAAAATACAGTAGACTCACAGCCTGTTTACGAAGAAGTCGATTTGGCGGGAAAGAAGGTCATCGTCGAACGCTGTTCTCCTAATCAGTCCAGAATTATTAGACTTATATCAACCTGCCCGGAAGATTATATGACGGCAGAACTTCAACCGGGCACGATGCTCACCTATAAACCGACTTATGAGTAGTCAATCAGTTAAGGAGCTCTCTGTAAAGGAGAGCTTTTCCTTTTTTATGGAAAAGTGAAGGGATTTAAACAAATTTGTCGAATATACGTAATTTCAGAGGTGGTGCGGTTTGTTTAAATGGATCACAGAGTCTAATTCTGAACTGAAATATGAGTTGTTAGGGCTATTATTTATAACCGCAGGACTAATATCAATTATTAGTCTCATCGGCTTTCATGCTGGACCTGTAGGTATTTTTATTAGTAAAATGCTAAAATATACTTTTGGTGTAGGAGCGGCAGTTTTACCTGTTGTTGCTATTATTATTGGCTCCCGCTACATATGGAGCCGTCAGCCGGTTGTTTATTCAGTCAAATTTTGGGGACTTGCTTTATTATATTTTTTATTGCTTACCTTGTACCACCATTTTGTGATTGCTGAGGGCAAAGAGGTCTTACCGGAAAGCCTTGTACCTGGCGGGGGATTTATCGGGGGCATAACACTATTTTCACTGCGAAAATTATTTGGTTTAGACGGCAGTTTAATCGTTCTTATTGCTTTGTCGATAGCCTCCTTACTTTTAGCTACTACATGGTCACTGGCTAAAGCACTATTAATGGCTAAAGAAAAAGCGACGGATAGTTTAATGACCGCAAAAGAAGCAATCGCTTGCACGTATGAGCAGATGGCTGAGCATTACGAGGAAACTACCCGTTCAAATACAGTCTTTTATAATCAGGAAAAAGAACGTGCGGAGCGAACTGAACGCATCGAACGTTCTACACCGGTGCAGCCTCTCAGCAGGCAGGCTGAACAAGAATTTGCACCGGCTGTAAGTCATGAGCCGGAGGCAATAGCTACACCAATTGTACCTGCTGCCGGAATTCAGCCCTACACGGTTCCCCCGCTTACTCTTTTAAAAAAATCAATAAAACCAAAACAAAATAAGAGCAAAGAAGTCAGTGATAATGCACGTATACTTGAAGAGACGTTAGCCAGCTTTGGAATTAGTGTAAAAATTGTAAACACATGCCAGGGACCGGCAGTTACCAGGTATGAACTTGAACCTGCTCCAGGTGTAAAAGTAAGCAAGATTGTCAATTTATCTGATGATATTGCCTTAAAATTAGCAGCTCCGGGAGTGCGTATTGAAGCTCCGATTCCGGGAAAAGCAGCTATCGGCATCGAAGTCCCTAATAAAGATGTAGGCAGTGTCCATCAGCGTGAAGTATTGGAAAGCGAAGAGTTTCAAAAAGCGTCTTCCCGGCTTACCGTTGCTTTAGGTAAAGATATTGCTGGGCTGCCTGTTCTGGCAGATTTGGCAAAAATGCCCCATTTACTTGTTGCAGGGGCCACCGGTTCAGGGAAAAGTGTTTGCATCAATACGCTGATTACAAGCATTTTATTTCGTGCTCATCCAAGTGAAGTGAAATTTGTGTTGATTGATCCCAAAGTTGTCGAGCTTTCGAATTATAACGGTATACCTCATTTGCTGACGCCAGTGGTTACGGATGCCAAAAAAGCAGCAGCAGCTTTACGCTGGGCTGTGCAAGAAATGGAACGTCGTTATGCTTTATTTGCCTCAGCTAGTGTGAGGGATATTAGTCGTTACAATGAAGTTACTGTTGATGATAAATTACCGTTAATTGTTATTATAATTGATGAATTAGCTGATTTAATGATGGTTGCACCGGTTGATGTTGAAGACGCTATTTGTCGTTTAGCACAGATGGCTCGTGCTGCAGGGCTGCATTTAGTACTTGCAACACAAAGACCCTCTGTTGATGTAATTACCGGTACCATTAAGGCGAATGTTCCTTCCCGAATATCGTTTGCAGTATCTTCCCAAGTCGATTCTCGTACAATATTGGATATGGCCGGTGCAGAAAAATTACTTGGAAAAGGAGATATGTTATTCTATCCCGTAGGAGCTGCAAAGCCCTTACGTGTTCAAGGTGCCTTTATTGCTGATAATGAAGTAGAGGAATTAGTAACGTACATCAAACGGCAGGCTGAGCCAGAATATGCTGAGGGAGTCACTGCAGGGTGTCCTGAGCCCGCCGAGGATAAAGAGCAAGATAAATTTGAAGATGAAATGCTGGAAGAAGCAGTTCGAATGGTTCTCGAAACCGGTCAAGCCTCGGTATCTATGTTGCAGCGTAAATTTCGCATTGGTTATACTCGAGCTGCAAGATTAATTGATACGATGGAGGAATTAAAGATTGTAGGCCCCAATGTAGGAAGTAAGGCGAGAGAAATAATCATGACGTCTGACCAGGTTTATACGAAATATTTCAGGCAATAATAGTAGAAAGAGTTAATTTTAGTCATTTTGTAACCGCTAATAAGATATAGCAGGCATGGCGATAATTGA
The DNA here is from genome assembly GCF_032013335.1 of Anaerospora sp. Classification (NCBI taxonomy): domain Bacteria; kingdom Bacillati; phylum Bacillota; class Negativicutes; order Selenomonadales; family Sporomusaceae; genus Anaerospora; species Anaerospora sp. The sequence continues at coordinate 42,492 of NZ_DALZUO010000012.1, forward strand.
TTTTGTACAATAGTTGAGGAGGTAGTTTCGTGGAGACGGTAGGAGAAATACTGCTATCTGAGAGAGAAAAAAGAGGGCTGACGGTAAAAGATGTAGAAGCTGCTACAAGTATTCGCGCATTATACATAAGTGCTATTGAAAACAATAACTTTGCAGTAGTCCCTGGTGAAGTTTATCTGAAAGGCTTTATAAGAAATTATGCTAATTATTTAGGTCTTAACGGCCAAGCCATGGTCGATTTGTACCGCCAGCAGCAGCTTCCTGCCAGCAATACTACTATTGAAGAACCAGAGGCGGCAGTGAATGCGCACCCAGATTCCTCCCCAACCGGAGGCTCGGCGACTAAATGGATGATCGTTGGTGCTGCAGCAGTTATTCTAGCCGGTGGTGTATGGTGGTTTACTTCGGGAAAAGAAGCAAATCCAAATTCTATACAACCCAAACAAACCGCGCCAGCGCCGGTTCAGCCACAGGCGCAAGTTCCGCCGCAAACGCAAGTTCCTGCACAGCAGCCTGCTAAAACTAAACCTGTTATCGTTGCAGCAAAATTTACTGCAGAATGTTGGGCGCAAATTACAGTTGATGGTAAAGAGATTTTTGAAGGAATCGTAGATTCTGGTGCATTGCGAACATGGGAAGCGGAGCAAACTATTGTTGTGAAGCTAGGAAATGCAGGGGCAGCTGAATTATCGTATAATGGACAGCCTGTAGGAAAGCTTGGTGCCCTTGGTGAAGTAATAACGAAAAAATTTACTCGTTAGTTCAATGGAGATTACCGGGGCTTGGATATCATATACCAAGTCCTATTTACTTACTGGAGAGATGATATGACAAACCAATTTTTAGTTACTAGCAAGAAAGAAATGCAAGATCGTGGATGGGATCAGCTTGATTTTGTATTAATCAGCGGTGATGCCTATGTGGATCATCCTAGTTTTGGTCCTGCTATTATTGGGCGGTTGCTGGAGCGGCATGGGTATAAGGTCGGAATTATTGCACAACCTGATTGGCGCTCAACTGCTGATTTTAAAAAGCTGGGTAAACCTCGCCTTGCGGTCTTGGTTACTGCAGGTAACCTGGACTCTATGCTTAATAAGTTTACAGCCGCAAAAAAATACCGCAGTACTGATAATTATTCTCCGGGAGGGCAAGCTGGACGTCGTCCTGACCGGGCTACCATTGTGTACTGTAACCGGGTTCGGGAAGTATGGAAGCAAATTCCCTTGATTATAGGTGGTATTGAGGCCAGCTTAAGACGTTTTTCTCATTATGACTACTGGTCAGACAGTATCCGCCGGTCTATTGTTGTCGATTCCCGGGCCGATTTGTTAATCTACGGAATGGGTGAAAAACAAATAATAGAGGTTGCTGATCAATTGTCTGCAGGGATCGCTGTATCTCATATTCGCGATGTGCGTGGAACCTGTTATTCATCTGACACGATAGAACATATATGGGATTATATCGAAGTCCCGCCGCATGAAGCAGTTATTACAGATAAGTACGCTTTTGCGCAGGCTTTTCAAATTCAATATGAAGAACAGGATCCAATTCGCGGAAAAACGGTAGTACAGCGCCATGGGGAGACTTTCATTATCCAAAACCCTCCGGCATTGCCGTTATCTACTGATGAAATGGATGAAATATATAATTTGCCGTATGAGCGTACTTTTCATCCCAGCTATGATAAAGATGGTGGAGTCCCGGCTATTCAGGAAGTTAAATTCAGCCTGGTCAGTCATCGCGGCTGCTTTGGCGGATGCAGCTTTTGTGCCATCGTATCTCATCAAGGCAGGATTATTCAAAGCCGCAGTCAACAATCCATTATTGACGAAGCAATACTAATTACAAAAATGCCTGATTTTAAGGGTTATATTCATGATGTCGGTGGGCCAACGGCCAATTTCCGAATGCCAGCCTGCAGTCATCAAGAGGTCCGGGGGGCTTGTAAAGGACGGCATTGTTTAGCACCTGCTCCGTGTAAGAATCTATCAACTGACCATAGTGACTATTTGCAATTACTACGAACCCTCCGTGCATTGCCGCGAGTGAAAAAAGTCTTTATACGATCTGGATTGCGCTATGACTACTTGCTAGCTGCTAATGACAGCGAGTTTTTAGCAGAACTTTGTGAACATCATGTGAGCGGGCAGCTGAAAGTTGCGCCTGAACATATCGCAGCAAAAGTTACGCGGCTAATGGGGAAATCAGGAAAAGAAACTTATGTAAAGTTTATGAATGCCTATAAAAAAACGAATGCGGCGCTTGGTAAAGAACAGTATTTAGTGCCTTATTTCATGTCCAGTCATCCCGGATCCGGCCTGAAAGAAGCTGTGGAATTGGCTGAATTTCTGCGGGATATTGGCTATCAGCCAGAGCAAGTACAAGACTTTATTCCTACTCCAGGAAGCTTGTCAACAGTAATGTATCATACCGGACTCAATCCCCTTACCGGTGAAAAAGTATATGTTGCTAAAGATCCCCATGAAAAGAAGCTGCAGCGTGCTCTTATGCAGTTCCGGAATCCTAAAAATTATGAGCTTGTTTTTGAAGCATTAACCAAAGCTCACCGAGAAGATTTAATTGGTTATGGACCCAAATGCCTAATTCGGCCGAGAAGAAATGTTCCTAATGCAAAGTCGCAGCCATTTGGGCGACCGGACAAAACCAGGCCTTCTCCTAAACATACAGTAAAAAAGCAAGCTAGCCGTCGCTAGCTTGCTTTTTTACTGTATGTTAGGTTTGATTGCAAATAGTTTTCTGCAATTATCAGTTAGTAAGTAAATAGCAATGATACCGTGGGGAACAACGACGAGCACTCCCGTTCCTAACTTTCCGCTCAGCATGAGGAAAATACCTATGATAACCGATAAAACAGATAGCGCCAATTCTATAAATCGGGCCCAGGGCTTTAACTTTGTTAACCCATAAGCAGGCAAGGCATATAACAGCGTCGATATAAGATTGCCAAATGCCATTACTACATTTGATTGTGTTACAAAGTTATTGTATGCAGCTAGTAAATTACCGATGGCAACCAAAAACAAGTAACCAATAATCAAAAGTAAAGGCCAGGTTAAATCGGGGTGAAACATGGTCATCCATCGGGGGCGATCACTCATGTGTAACAGCTCCTTTCTTATGCACTTCTTATATTGTACATAATTTATCAATAATTGGGAATAACTTAAGCTTAGAAATTGTGGAAATGCGGCTCCTTATTGAATCAATCTCTTATGATTGCTATGAATTATATTGATTAGCATCTCCTAATCAGATATAATATAATTTAGTGCTTGTACAAATATACGTTTGGTGTAAGGAGCGAATGCCTTATGCGTCGGTATCTGCCCATATTATTAATGGCTTTTTTCTTATTGGTAATTGTGCTAGTGGGAACCACTTATTTAGAAGGTTTTGCCGGGCGCCCTAAAAAAGAAAATGGGACTAGCTTTACTGTTTATACGAGTTTGCCGGTAGAACAGGCTGCATTACTAGCTGAACAATTCGAGAAAAGCTCTACGATACAAGTCAATCTAGTCCCCGTAAGCGAACAAGAATTGCTTGTCCGCCTAAAGAATGAGTCGATTAGCCCCAGAGCGGATGTAATTGTGACATCAAAATCAATGTTACAGCAGGCTGGCAAACTAAATTTGCTTGAACCTTTCGCTTCAGAACAAACCGATATTATTCCATCCCGCTTTAAGGATGAGCAGGATATTTGGACAGGACTCTGGTTTGACCCTATTATTTTTGCCGTTAATCAGGATTACTTGAAAAAAACACCGCAGATTCCCGAAAGCTGGGCAGCTTTATCAACTGATCCCAAAACGCGTCTGGCTATGACCGATTTTCTTGCTGCAGATGCAGCAGCCAATTTATTATATACTTTTGCAAGTATAAATGGTGAGGAACAAACCTTGCTGTTTTTTAAGAAGCTTCATCCTCAAATTATTCAATATGCTAAATTCTTGTCAACACCTGTGCGCATGGCTGGAATGGGAGAATGCGATATAGCGATAGCCGTTCAAAGTGAAACTTTGAGATATATGCAGGAAGGTTTTCCGCTGCAGGTAGTTTATCCGGAGGAAGGAACCTCTTATGTGTTAACAGGCAGTGCTTTAGTGAAAAATGCTTCTCACAAACCGGAAGCACAACAGTTTATTGACTGGCTTTTGCAATCTGAAGCGCAGCAAACGTTAGATAAAAATCGTTTTTATTTTATACCGACTAATCCAGAAATAAAAAAATATAAAGACTATAAACAAAAACCAATTATGCTTTTTGATAAGGAATATCAATTTACGACTGAACAACAGCACAAATTACTAGATAATTGGGTGCAAGCCGTGCGGTTAGGTAAATGATTTGGGGGAGAAAACTATGTTAAAAGCCGGGTTTGTAAGCCTTGGCTGCGCCAAGAATCTTGTTGATACAGAAATTATGTTAGGCATGTTAGTTGAAAGAAAGATTGAATTAACCGATGATCCGGCTAATGCGGATATACTCATTGTTAATACCTGTAGCTTTATTGAATCTGCAAAAGATGAGTCAATTGCAACTATTTTGCAGCTTGCCGAATATAAGACAACAGGGAAGTGCCGCGGATTAATTGTAGCCGGCTGTCTCAGTCAGCGCTACCAGCAAGAGCTGTTGGACGAGCTTCCTGAAGTAGATGCAATCATCGGCACTGGTGCGTGGCATCGAATTATTGAAGCCGTTGATGCCGCCTTAGCTGGTGAGCGAATTATGATTGTCGGCAAGGCAGATACTTTATATGATGAAAACATGCCTCGTATAAAAACCACTCCTAAATACAGTGCATATGTAAAAGTAGCAGATGGATGCAGTAATTGCTGTTCGTACTGTATTATCCCTAAGGTAAGAGGGAGTTTCCGCAGCAGGCAGATTGAATCTATTCTTGCAGAAGTAAAACAGCTGGTTGCCGAAGGCGTTAAGGAAATAAATTTAATTGCGCAGGATACTACCAGTTACGGACGTGATTTGTATGGGACTCCTCAGCTTACAGCTCTTTTAAAAGAGCTTGTAAAAATTGAAGGAGATCACTGGTTTCGGTTATTATATTGCTATCCTAAGTATTTTACCGATGAACTGATTGATATCATTGCACAGGAACCTAAAATTTGTAACTATATTGATTTACCGCTTCAGCATATTCATGATGATATTTTGAAAAAAATGAACAGACCTGATACGAATGCGGATGTCTGTACGTTGCTTAGTAAAATTCGCAGTAGAATTCCAGGTGTAGCAATCCGAACCTCGTTTATTGTTGGCTTTCCGGGTGAGACACAAGAGCAGTTTGAAACCTTGCGTCAATTTGTAACTGAACAGCAATTTGAACATGTAGGTATTTTTACATATTCCCAGGAGGAAGATACTGTAGCCGGTGTGATGGAAAACCAGATCTCCTCGGACATCAAGGATGAACGGTATCATGATTTAATGGCGCTCCAGTGTCAGGTTTCCGAAGATATTAACCGCTCTATGGAAGGGCAGATTGTTGATGTTCTTGTTGAGGGAGTAAACCTTGAGCAGCCTGATATCGTATTTGGCCGCTCTTGTAGGGAAGCACCTGATGTTGACGGTCAGATATTTATTGAGAATGCGGCTGATATTAAAATTGGAACTATTGTAAAAGTAAAGATTATGCAGGGATTTACCTATGATTTAGTCGCAGAAAAACTATAATACATTCTTTAAAACAAAATAGTAGGAAATCCTACTATTTTGTTTTTTTGCTTTCCTTTGGTGCTGATTTTAAATGAAAAAGGATTTTTTTTAACCTACTCGAATGCTAATAGTAAGGGGGTACGATGATGATTGTTGAGATTGTCACTACAGGCACAGAATTATTATTAGGTCAAATTATAAACACCAACTCGGCATGGTTGTCGCAGCAATTAAATGCATTAGGATTTAATGTAATGTATCAATCTACGGTTGGGGATAACCGGGAGCGGATGGCTCAGGTTTTTGCTACAGCATTAAACAGGGCCGATATTGTCATCACTTCTGGCGGACTAGGTCCAACGCTAGGAGATATAACCAAAGAAGTGTCAGCAAATCTAGTAAATCGGAAACTTTGTCAACACGCAGCAAGCGCTGCTAAAATAGAAGCATACTTTAGCAAGCGTGGCATAACGATGCCGGAAAGTAACTTGAGACAAGCTCTCATTCCTTTAAACTCTATTGTTCTAGATAACGATTCCGGTACTGCACCGGGAGTAATAATAGAGGAAAATAATAAAGTTATTATCCACTTGCCAGGACCACCGAATGAATTAAAAGCAATGTTCAGCCAAAAAGTGATTCCTTATTTACAGGAACGCTATTTTTCGCAGGGTGTGATTTTATCACGTGTATTGCGTGTGTACGGAATAGGCGAATCCAGCTTAGAAGCGTCACTTCAGGACTTGGTGGAAGCGCAGGGCAATCCCACAATTGCCTTATTAGTGAAGAAAAGCGAAATCCATATTCGGCTTACCGCCAAATGTAAAGATGAGTGTGAGGCTCAAACCGCAATTCAGCGGATTGAGAAAATAATACGTGACCGCTTAGGTGATGCTGTCTTTGGCGCGGATTCAGATTCGCTGGAAATGGTAGTTGGCAGCCTGTTTAGAGAAAAAGAGTTGACAGTAGCTTTAGCAGAATCTTGTACAGGTGGTCTAATTAGCAGCCGGCTCACAGATATTGCCGGAAGCTCCGACTATGTAATCGGTGGGATAGTTTGCTACAGCAACGCAATAAAAAGTAATTTTGTTGGTGTGCCGAATGAGATACTGGAAAACTACGGAGCAGTAAGTGAGCCTACTGCTCTCAGTATGGCTTCTAATATTCGTAATAAGTTTGGCGCTTCCATAGGTATTGGTGTAACGGGTATTGCCGGTCCGGGAGGTGCAGTAGCAGACAAGCCAGTTGGGTTGGTTTATATCGCTATTGACGGCCCGCAAGGCAGTCGTTGTTTCCGATTTGAGTTTTTAGGAAAGCGCAAAGAAATAAAACAACGCACATCACAAGCAGCTTTATTTGAGCTCAGAAGATATGCGCTTGAAATCTAAGGAGGAAATGTCGTTGAAAGAATTTGGTCTATTTGGTTCGATTGAATTAAATAAAAAAACCATGGCAGCAATAGCTGCCATGGGCTTTGAAGAACCCTCTCCGGTCCAGAGTCAAACTATTCCCTTGGTTATGGAAGGGCATGATGTCATTGGACAAGCTCAAACGGGCACTGGTAAAACTGCAGCTTTCGGAATACCGATTGTAGAAAGAGTGACTGATCAGCGCCAGATTCAGGCGTTAGTTCTTACTCCTACACGGGAGCTTGCAATTCAAGTATCGGAAGAACTAGCTAAAATAGGTAAATTTAGAAAAATGAAAGTCCTTCCTATCTATGGCGGCCAGGCAATTGACAGGCAAATACGGGCGTTACAGTTTGGTGTTCAGGTAATTGTTGGTACTCCAGGGCGCCTCTTAGATCACATTAACAGAGGCACAATTAAGTTGAATACAGTAAAAATGCTGATTTTGGATGAAGCTGATGAAATGTTGGATATGGGTTTTGTTGAAGATATTGAAAATATTTTGCGTCATATTCCTAGCGAAGAGAGGCAAACATTATTGTTTTCGGCGACAATGCCAGCTCCGATTAGAAGGTTAGCGGAGCGCTACATGCGGCAGCCTGTAACCATTACGATTAGCAAAGAACAGCTCACCGTTCCTTTAATTGACCAATATTATTATGAAACACGGGACAAATTAGAAGGCTTGTGCCGTGTACTGGATGTCGAAGATGCAGAGCGTATTATTATTTTTTGCAGAACCAAAAAAGGCGTTGATGACTTAGTAGCTTCACTCCAGGCACGGGGATACCTGGCAGATGGGTTGCACGGCGATTTAAGTCAGGCTCAACGGGATAGAGTAATGCGTAAATTCCGGGATGGCAAGCTGGAAATCCTGATTGCAACAGACGTTGCAGCCAGAGGTATCGATATTGAACATATTACTCATGTCATTAACTATGACGTGCCGCAGGACCCGGAATCGTATGTTCATCGAATTGGCCGTACAGGCAGAGCCGGGAAAAAAGGGGTGGCCATTACCTTTATTGAACCCCGTGAATATCGCCAACTGCGGCTGATCGAACAATTGGTGAAAGCCCGTATTATGAGGCGGCAGTTACCTTCGTCGGCAGATGTATTAGAACGGCAGCGAGAACTGATTAAAAGCCAGCTTATGCAGACTGCGGAGCAAGAGAATTTTGCCGATTACCATTCCTTAGTGGCGGACCTGGCTGTAAATTATGATCCGATGGACCTTGCGGCAGCCGCTTTAAAATTGTGGCAAGAAGGCTTTAAAGAAAAAGAAGAAAAGACGCCTGCATTTAGTAATACAGGCGGCAAGCCGGGGATGGTCAGACTTTTCTTTAATATTGGCAAGGCGCAAAAAATACGTCCGGAAGATATGGTTCGTGCTATTGCCGAAGAAGCTGACATAGCAGGAAATATGATCGGCGTAATTAATATCTACGAAAAATTTACGTTCGTCGATATATCGGAAGACGTAGCTGAACGGGTCTTATCGGTCATGCATAAAAACTCCATAAAGGGTTACCGGGTTAATGTCGAACCTGCACGTGGCCGCTAATCCATTATACTTTTTCCAAACCATACTTTTTAGTAAATCGTTCCACACGTCCTGTAGTATCTACAATCTTTTGTACACCCGTAAAAAAGGGATGACATTTTGAGCATACATCTACTTTGAGAACTTTTTTTGTAGATCCTGTCTCGAAAGAATTCCCGCATGCACAAGTGGCAGTGATTTGATAGTAGGGTGGATGAATTTTTTCTTTCATCCGATACACCTCCGCCTTTAATTGATTCATTACATTTTTATTCCGGTAATGTACAGGCGATACCTTATTTAATAAAATTAATTGACAGTGCGAACAAACGTTTGTACAATTATCTTAGTAATAACCTTGGGGAGGACAAGAATGGACAAGCAAAAGGCATTGGAAAATGCGCTTCGCCAAATAGAAAAAGATTATGGCAAGGGCTCTATCATGAAGCTCGGCGAAGCTGCTGCTAAAATGAATATTGAGGTAATCCCTTCAGGTGCATTAGCGTTAGACATAGCCTTAGGAGTTGGCGGCGTACCGCGTGGCCGTGTTATTGAAATCTATGGACCTGAATCATCCGGTAAAACAACAGTCGCACTCCACGTGATAGCCGAAGCGCAAAAGATGGGGGGCATTGCAGCGTTTATTGATGCTGAACATGCGCTAGACCCTGTTTATGCTAAAAAGCTTGGTGTTGATATTGATAATTTGCTAATCTCACAGCCTGATAATGGTGAGCAAGCTTTAGAAATTGCCGAAGCATTGGTACGGAGCGGAGCTATCGATATTATTGTTATCGACTCTGTAGCAGCGCTTGTTCCTCGGGCGGAAATAGAAGGTGAAATGGGAGATTCCCATGTTGGTCTTCATGCACGCTTAATGTCTCAGGCCCTGAGAAAGCTCACCGGTATCATCAGTAAATCCAGAACTACTACTATTTTTATTAATCAGATACGCGAAAAGGTTGGAGTCATGTTCGGTAATCCTGAAACGACGACTGGTGGACGAGCTTTGAAATTTTATGCCAGCATTCGTCTGGAAGTTCGTAAGGGAGAAGCTATTAAAGCAGGTAATGATGTTGTTGGCAATCGCACAAAAGTAAAAGTTGTTAAGAATAAAGTTGCACCTCCGTTCCGGCAGGCTGAGTTTGATATTATGTACGGTCTTGGAATTTCCCGTGAAGGGAGTCTTGTTGATATTGGAACTAATATGGAGATCATCGCTAAGAGTGGAACTTGGTATTCGTATGCTGGAACACGCCTGGGGCAGGGTAAGGAGAATGCTAAAGAGTATTTGAAAGATAATCCGGAAATTGCAATCGAGATTGAGAGCAAAATCCGTGAATCCTTATTAACTGGTGAAGCAAAGGTAGCTGTTCGTGTTGAAGAAGATGATATCGAATAGTTCAACGGCCTTGCATGATGCAGTCAAACTTCTTGCCGGGAGATCTCTTAGTGAAAAAGAGCTGCTGACAAAATTAAGGCAAAAGGGCTGGGAGGAGCAGGAGGTTTCTGCTGCTTTAGATAAGCTTCGTTTGCGAGGCTACATCAATGACGAGGCATTGTGCCGTCAGTTATTTACTGCGTATATTAACAGCAGCAAACACGGCTTAAAGTATATCCTTGCTAAATTGAAAAATCGTGGATTGGATATAAGCCTCATTCAGAATGAGATTGTAGATTATGATTATCAGAGCGAATATGAGCGGGCACTTATTATGGCGCAGCGCAAATTTGCCAGGCAGACTGAAGTAGCTCAAGATAAGATTGCCCGGTTTTTGCTGACAAAGGGATTTACTAATTCAACTGTAGTCAAAGTTATTAATGAAATTACCGGGCAGGTTTAAGCAATTCAGATTCTGGTTAACTTGACACTACTTTGAAAAACATTTACAATTATAGTAGTCAGTCGTGTAACCATATATTGCTTGTTTACTTTTAAGAGCCTGAAGCATAAGGGAGCAATTCATGATGCTTTTAAAAGCCGAGTTAAATACTCGGCTTTTCCCTAATATTAAGTAGTTAAAGGAGGTGGAAAATATCGTAGAGATTATTATCACTGCTGTCATCGTTGGTATTCTAGGTACTGCAGTCGGCTATTATATTCGCAAAAATATTGCTGAGGCTAAAATTGCCGCAGCTGAAGATGCAGCAAAAAAAATACTCGATGATGCTGGGCGCTCTGCTGAAGCTAAGAAAAAAGAAGCTTTAGTTGAAGCCAAGGAAGAAATGCATAAGTTGCGCACCGAACTTGACAGAGAAATTAAAGAGCGCCGCAACGAACTTCAGCGTCTGGAAAGACGTTTGGTACAAAAAGAGGAAAATCTTGACCGAAAAATCGACTCTCTAGAAAAGAAAGAGGAGATCCTCAGCCGTAAAGAAGCTGATGTAGATAAAAGTCAAGAAAAAATCAATGAATTGTATACCAAGCAGTTAGCTGAACTGGAAAGACTCTCCGGGCTAACTTCTGAAGATGCTCGTAATCTACTCCTGGCAAATGTACAAGAAGAAATTAAACATGAAACAGCAATCATGATTAAGGATTTGGAGCAGCAGGCTAAGGAAGAAGCCGATAAGAAGGCAAGAGAAATTATTTCTTTGGCTATTCAACGGTGTGCTGCAGACCATGTAGCTGAAACTACCGTTTCCGTTGTTGCTTTGCCTAATGACGAAATGAAGGGTCGGATTATCGGTCGAGAAGGCCGAAATATTCGCACATTAGAAACGCTTACAGGTATTGACCTCATTATTGATGATACTCCTGAAGCGGTTATACTCTCTGGTTTTGATCCGGTCCGCCGTGAAGTGGCCCGTATTGCGTTGGAGAAATTAATAACTGATGGCCGTATACATCCAGCCCGCATTGAAGAAATGGTTGAAAAAGCCCAAAAAGAAGTTGAGCAAAAGATTAAAGAAGCTGGTGAACAGGCTACTTTTGAAACCGGTGTTCATGGGTTGCACCCTGAAGTTATCAAATTGCTCGGAAGACTTAAATACCGTACCAGTTACGGTCAGAATGTGTTGAAACATTCCATTGAAGTTGCTCATTTAGCTGGTGTTATGGCTGCTGAATTAGGTGTTGACCATATGTTAGCTAAGCGTGCCGGTTTATTGCATGACCTTGGAAAAGCAGTAGACCATGAAGTGGAAGGTCCTCACGTAACAATCGGAGCAGATCTGGCTAAAAAGTATCGTGAGTCTGCTGAGGTTATAAACGCTATTGCTGCACATCACGGTGACGAAGAACCTAAGACTATTCAGGCTGTTCTTGTTGCTGCCGCTGATGCTGTTTCCGCTGCACGCCCTGGTGCTCGCAGAGAGACACTTGAGAGTTATTTAAAACGGTTAACACGATTGGAAGAAATTGCTGAATCCTTTGATGGTGTTGAAAAATCCTTTGCCATTCAGGCGGGACGAGAAATAAGAATCATGGTAAAACCAGATAAAATTGATGATTTAGCGTCTATTCGTCTGGTGCGTGATATTGTAAAACAGATTGAAAGTGAACTGGAATACCCGGGTCAAATAAAGGTAACGGTAATTCGTGAGACACGTGCCGTTGATTATGCAAAATAAAACGAAGGACCTTGTTTTTACAAGGTCCTTCGTTTTTTCCAATAATTAAAAGCAGGAATTACTATCGCATTAGAGAATATGTATCACAGCAATTATGTTGATAAGATTTTCAATTTATTTATTGGGATGGACGGTGATACCTAATGCCGAAATATACGCAGGATGATGAACAAATATCTGATGGAGTTAATTTACTTATTTCTATTTTAGTGCGTTATCCGGAGATTGGAACAATCAGTTTTGATCCTCTTCATAATTCAATTAAGCTTACTTTTATGTTGTCGAGTATTTTGACTGCCGCTGAGTTTGAAGCAATAAAAGATACTCTTTTAAAAAGTATTGAAGCATACCTCATGTTATCCAGTGCAGGTGAGTATGAAGCTGCAGTTCAACTAAGCAGCTATGAGCGAGTTACTATGCTTGTTGTATCCCGTGATGTGGCTACTCTTACCAAAGGCGAAATTACATTACTTATTGCCTTATTGCGCGATAATTTCCGTGATAAACTGGTAACTGACAACAACGATTCTATGTTAGAGGAAGATTTGCTTATTCAAGAGGAATTAATTGACAACATGCTGCAAAATGTTAAAAGAAACCATACATTGAATCGTTTAATTGGCATTCGTGAAGATGGGCGTGTTTTAGTTTTTAATAAATAGTTAATTGCCTGTGTTTTTAAAGAGACTTACTAAGGTCTCTTTATTTATTTGTCAATTTATTGAATTTATTTGTAAATATTTGAAAAATCGTCTTTTAAATAGAGGGATTTTTTAGTGAATAAAGAATATTTTATATCATGCGATAATTTCCTCATTGTTTGATTATTCAAAGGAGGGTACTAAAGGACATGGACGTATTAAAAGTATCAGCTAAATCTAACCCTAACTCTGTAGCAGGTGCCTTAGCAGGAGTGCTTAGAGAACGGGGCGGCGCAGAAATGCAGGCCATTGGCGCCGGAGCACTAAACCAAGCGGTTAAAGCAGTAGCAATTGCACGAGGATTTGTTGCCCCACATGGTGTTGATCTAATTTGTATCCCTGCCTTTACTGATATAATGATTGATGGAGAAGAAAGAACGGCAATTAAATTAATCGTAGAACCTAGGTAGGATAAAAAACCTGTTCGTAATGAACAGGTTTTGTGTTTTGCCAAGGCCTTTATGACATACTATAATATAGGTATACCAGAGAAAAGGAGAACGTTATATTGAATATTGCAATGATGCCAGAATCACTTGTTCACGTGCCTTGTGATACCCTGGTAATTGGACACTTTGAGAATGAAAGCATTTCGGACACAGCGGTAGCTGAGCTAGATCAGGCACTGGCAGGGCAAATCACTACTTTGCTCAGCACTCAGCCTTCCTGTGTAGAATATGGTAAGACCACCGTAATTTATACTTTAAACCAAATTGTACCTAAAAGCGTACTGTTACTGGGATTAGGAAAAAAACAAAAAATAACTAACGATAGAATCCGTGCCTTAAGTGCGATCGCACTTAAGGCAGCCCGCCAAATTCGATCGACAACTTTGGCCACAACGATTTATGCTCATGATAATGGTCAGGATTGCGTAGCAGCGGCACAGGCAATTGTTGAAGGGATAATACTAGGAAACTATCAGTTTAACCAGTATAAGTCGAATACGGCTAATTCTGATACAATTGAGAAAGTACTAATTGTTCAACATGACACTTCTTTGACACTAGAACTTGGCAATGCTGAAATTGAAAAATCAATTATCATTGGTAAAAGTGTTAATTTTGCTCGTGATTTAGTCAATCATCCAGCAAATTATATGACACCATCCCGTATGGCTGAAGAAGCCTCTTTCCTTGCTGAGCAATATGGCATGGACTTATCAGTATTAGAATTTCCAGATATTGAATCATTGCAGATGAATGCAATGTTAGCAGTAGCTCAGGGCAGTGAGCAGCCGCCAAAACTAATTGTACTTAAACACATGGGCGATGTAACAAATAATGAAGTAATTGCTTTTGTGGGAAAAGGAATTACTTTTGATAGTGGGGGCATTTCTCTCAAACCAGGTGAGGGGATGCAAGACATGAAAGATGATATGGGCGGAGGAGCTGCAGTATTGGGAGCTATGGCAGCCATAGCTCAGCTAAAGCTAGCTGTGAATATCATTGCAATTATTCCTTGTACAGAAAATATGCCATCAGGGAAAGCGCTTAAGCCGGGTGATGTTATTACTTCAATGGACAAGAAGACTATTGAAATTATTAATACGGATGCGGAAGGCAGACTTATACTGGCAGATGGAGTTTCGTATGCCCGTTATTTAGGTGCAACTAAAATTATTGATCTGGCAACGTTAACCGGCGCTTGCGTAGTCGCTTTAGGAACGATTACATCAGGTGTATTAACGAACAATGATGCTTGGTGTCAGCAAGTACTGGATGCCGCAGAGCAGTCCGGTGAAAAAATGTGGAAACTACCTAATCACGACGATTATTTTGAACAAATTAAAAGTACAATTGCAGATTTAAAAAACTCAGGCGGACGTCATGCCGGTGCGATAACAGCCGGACTGTTTATTGCTCAATTCGCAGCTGAAACGCCATGGGTGCATATCGATATTGCCGGCACTGTGACGACCCCCAAAGACACTGGCTATAATCAAGCAGGGGCTACCGGTGTGGGCGTCCGAACGCTAATTCGATTAGCCGAAACTTTGCAGAAAAGGTGATCTGCTATGACTGCTGATCTACATATCCATACTACCGCTTCGGATGGACGGCTGACTCCTTGGGAAGTTGTTACTAGAGCTTCAGAAAAAGGACTGCAATTTATTGCGATTACTGACCACGATACAATTGACGGATTCATTTCATTGCAATATCTACCAACACCGACTCCGTTAACGATAATACCAGGTATTGAATTTAGCACTGATTTGCCACATAATGAAGTACATATTTTAGGCTACTTCATTGACACGACAAATGAAACGCTAAAGAAACAGTTAGCGATCATTATCAATGATCGCATTACAAGAGTCCAGCGAATGGTGGAACGCTTACATCAATTAGGTTATTCTGTTTCTCTTGCGAGAGTTAACGAAATTGCAGGTGAAGCAAAGGCAATAGGACGACCGCACGTAGCTAAGGCACTGGTTGAAGCTGGTTACTTTACAAGTATCCAGGATGCTTTTAATGGCTTACTGGAAAAGAACGGTCCCGCCTATATTCCACACTACAAACTAAGCCCGGGTCAGGTAATAGAATTAATTCATCTGGCAGGGGGATTAGCCGTACTTGCCCATCCCGGCCTTGTGGGCAGTGATGCAATCGTACAAGAGATGATTGAGCTCGGAATTGATGGAGTAGAAGCATATCATCCCAGCCATGATGAAGAGCAGACAAAAACATATCTAGCTTATGCTGAGGCTCATCACATTGTAGTCACTGGCGGCTCTGATTTTCATGCTATCCCTGGGAGATTCCCTCAGGATCTTGGAACTTTTACTGTGCCGGACAGTATTGCTGTAAGATTACAGCAAGCTGTCCAGGAGCGTTTAGACATAAAAAAAGCTTGACTTGAATAACATCTTTTGTATAGAAACTTTAGGAGGATTGATTATGGGCGAAGATAGCAACCTGGCTGAGGTACTTCGCGCCAGAATTCAAGATCTGGAAGATAAAGTAGAAGCATTGCGCATCAGCCGCCGGGTATTGATGAATTTGATTGATTCGGTAGAGCGGGAAAAGCGAGAACAAGTGAATAGTCTTGAGATTCAGAATGAACGATTGCAAAAAAACAATTGCCGCTATGCTAAGGCTATTATGTGTCGTAATGCGAAAATCACTGAATTAGAGGAAAAATTACGTCTAGCAAGAAACGTAAATAATCGAACAGGTAATTCTTCTACTTGACAACACCTGTAAAAAGGTGTTTTATTTTTATGTATGACTAATTGAGGAGGCTGGACATGGAGGTCGTTGCGTTAGTAGGCTCAAGTGGAACGGGCAAAAGTCATCGGGCGCTTATTGTAGCCCATGAGAACAATATTGATGCCATTATTGATGACGGCTTGCTAATCAAGGACAGCAAAATTATTGCCGGACATTCAGCAAAAAAGGAACCAAGCAAAATAAGGGCAGTAAAAAGAGCAATTTTTATGGATACAGATCATGCTGAAGAAGTTCGAAAAGCGATTGAGACTGTACAGCCTAAGCGTATTTTAATTCTGGGAACTTCGGTTAATATGATACAAAAAATCACTACTGCTTTGGAGCTACCTGACATTAGTAATGTAATACGCATTGAAGATATTGCTACTAAAGCAGAAATTGCCAAGGCCCGTGAAAGCCGTCTTAAAGAAGGTAAACATATCATACCAGTACCAACAATAGAATTAAAACCTCATTTTTCAGGTTATCTGATTGATCCCTTAGAAATTTTTTTTAAAAAGTCACATCACAAAAAACGCCGTTTAGGAGAAAAATCAATTGTCCGGCCTACATTTAGTTATTATGGAAAATTATTGATCTCTGATGCGGCAATTTCTGCTATTGTCGATTATGTGGCAGTTAGTGATTTGGCAATTACACGGACTGGGCAAATAATTATTAAAAATTCTCATGACCGTGAGAAAGGAATTTCGATTTCCTTGGACGTAACTATAAGGTATGGAAATGTTATTTGGGAAGTAGTGCACCAGGCTCAGGCACGCATTAAAAAAACAGTAGAATACATGACAGGTATGATGGTAAAAGAAGTAAATATTGAAGTAAAACGGCTTAGCATTGAATAAGCCGGCAGGAGGGTTTATGGAAAAACCAATTAAACATGTATTGTTTTCTGGATATGCTAAACTACCAACAGGCATTACGGCAAGCGAGATGTACAAAGTAATTGGGCTCATATTGGTTATTGATATCGATACGGGCGAGATTATTGAAGCAGACTGCACCTTAGCTACAAGTGTCGCGCGTCATCATGTATCAGAAATGTTAGTAGGACAAAACTTAAAGAACGGTCCCGATCAAGCGCTCAGATTAATTGATCAGGTTTATCAAGGAAGCGCTAAAAAAGCAATTATTACAGCACTTAGAATTATTTATGATAAATACCGGAGCTTTAAAGAAGGAACAGCTCCAAGTCTACTTGATTAACAGATACTTTCGTTAGTGTTTTATAGTCCTGTCAACTACTAGAGCTTACTATCAGGTTTGTGAAATTGCGAAAATTGCATTTATTGGTTTGAGAGGAGTCCGGACATCTGGGCTCTTTTGTCATTTTCCCGATGCACCGATAACCATAGATGATATAGCTTCGCCATCATCCTACTGTTTTAATAGTACCTTGCCAGCTCTAATCCAGTGAGTACTGGCGGTCTATTTTCCGCAACCCTTCGTTGTCGTCAGTCAGCATACAGCCGGTATGCCTCCTTCCTCCGCCTCGTTTTGCGAAAAATAGCCTCACCACTACCCTATCGTTTTAGAGCTGGCAAGGTACTAGCCTTGTTTGACCTGCTTATTTCGGGTATAATAACTTGAAGGATAATTCTAGGAGTTGTTGATATATGTCAAATCATATAAAAGTTATATCCGGACCTACAGATAAAAGTTCGAATGTCGCATCAAATCTAGGCAAAGAAAAATATTTTTTCACTTATACATTTGGCTGCCAAATGAATGAGAATGATTCAGAGCGCCTGGCCGGTCAACTGCGCGGCACCGGATATCAAAATACGGATAATATGGAACAGGCTGATGTTATTTTAATTAATACATGCTGCGTCCGAGAAAGCGCAGAAAAAAAGATATATAGTAAAATTGGCGAACTTAAGCGATTGAAAGCGCTTAATCCAAATTTAGTAATTGGCATTGCAGGATGTATGGCCCAAAAAGACCGCGATAAATTATTCAAAAAAGCGCCCCATATCGATATTGTCATGGGCACACATAATACGCATCAATTGCTGGAGCTTTTACAAGAAGTTGAGCAATCACGGGACAAAGTACTTGCTGTATGGGATCAGGCGGAACGGCTTGCCCCAGAAGTCCCTACCATCCGTAAAAATCAGATATCTGCTTGGGTTCCTATTATGTACGGCTGCAATAACTTTTGCACGTATTGTATTGTCCCCTATGTACGTGGCAGGGAAAGAAGCCGCCCCTTGCGAGATATCGTTCAGGAAATTGAACAGCTTGGCAATGAGGGCTTTAAAGAAATCACACTGTTAGGACAAAATGTGAATTCTTACGGTAAAGACAGCGAAGAAGAGGTTGACTTTGCCGATCTTTTACAGGCAGTTGACGGTATTCAATCTATTTCCAGAGTCCGTTATATGACATCGCATCCACGTGACATGTCAGATAAGGTCATCCAAGCAATTGCAAATAGCAGTAAAATATGCAAGCATTTCCATCTGCCGATTCAGTCTGGCAGTGATACAATCTTAAAACGCATGAATCGCGGCTATACTGTCGACTATTATGTAAATCTAGTAGCTAAAATTAGACAAGCAGTTCCAGACGCAAGTATAACAACTGATTTGATAATCGGATTTCCTGGAGAAACAGATGAATTGTTCGCAGAAACACTGGAATTTATTAAACAGCTGCAGTTCGACGCCGCTTATACGTTCTTATATTCTGTGCGATCGGGAACTCCGGCAGCTGAAATGCCTGACCAAATTCCGCTTCCAGTTAAAAAAGCCCGCCTCCAGCAGCTGATGGATATTCAAAATGATATTAGTTTAGCTATTAACCGCAAGACCGAAGGGCAAACAGTGGAAGTGATGGTAGAAGGGCCTAGTAAAAATGATGCCTCCCGCTGGATGGGTAGAACAAGCACTAACAAAATTGTTATTTGGGATAAAGGCCAGGAATGTATTGGAGATTTAAAAATGGTTAAACTCATGCAGGCCCAAACATGGCTTTTTAAGGGCCAAATGGTTTAGCGGAAGAGGAAGATGAATATGACGGCAACCTATACGCCTATGATGGAACAATACCGAGAGATTAAGGGCCGCCATCCCCAAGAGATATTATTTTTTCGATTGGGTGATTTTTATGAAATGTTCTTTGCAGATGCGGAAATTGCCAGTCGTGAATTGGAGATAACACTCACCGCCAGAGACGGTGGCGGGGGTATGCGTGTTCCAATGTGCGGAGTCCCTTATCATGCAGCAGAGAACTATATTTTGCGGCTTATCAATAAAGGCTTTCGTGTAGCGATTTGTGAACAAGTGGAAGATCCTAAGCAAGTGAAAGGAATAGTTCGCAGAGAAGTAGTGAAGATTATCACACCTGGTACTATTTTATCTGAGGCAGCCTTAATTGATAAAAGCAATAATTACTTGGTCACTCTGTATGGTGAAAACGAAACGCTAGGCTTGTGTGCAGCTGATATCACTACCGGCGAATGCACGTGGGCAACTTTTACCGGCACTGACCGCATTACAACGTTGTGTGACTACCTATTCCGCTTGTCACCAGCTGAACTTGTCTGGGTAAACACAGTTCCCCTGCAAAAACAAATTGAAAGCTTCTTAGAAAACCGGATCCCTAATTGTGCCAGAACAACAATGGACCTAGCTGACATTCAGGATGTAGAAGAACTGCCAAAACAACATTTTGATTCAGTTGAAGTACCCACTTGCCGGACCGCCTATCTAGCTGTATCCTGCCTATTGCATTATTTGCATGAAGCAATTAAATGCGATATTTCTCATATCAATCATTTAGTAAAGCTAGATAACAATGATTATTTAATCTTAGATGCCTCCAGCTTACGTAACCTCGAAATATCCCGTAATATCCGGGACGGAGGAAAAAAAGGAACGCTGCTCGATGTTCTTGACTTTACAAAAACGGCAATGGGAGGGCGATTACTCCGCAAATGGCTGGAGTATCCGCTGTTAAATGCCGAAGATATTATAACCCGTCAAGAAAGCGTTGCCGAGCTTGTAGAGAAGTCAATATTGCGAAAATCACTGCAGCAGCTCCTGGCAAACATCTACGATTTTGAAAGAATTGTAACCCGCATTGAAATTGGTGCTGCGAATGCCCGTGATTTATCAGCATTGAAAACATCATTAGCAGTATTACCAGAAATCATCACGAATTTGGCAGACACCCATTCACGAACTCTTACCCAAATCTGCCGCTATACGGTGCTGCATGAAGATATTGTTGTACTAATAGATAAAGCGATTGTGGATAATGCTCCGCTATCTGTTCGCGATGGCGGCATGATAAAACCAGGCTATAATAGTGAATTGGATGAATTGCGTTCTATTGCAAGTGACAGTAAAAAATGGATTCAGGAATTAGAAGCGAGAGAGAAAGAACAGAGCGGTATTAAGTCTCTAAAAGTGGGCTTTAACAAAGTCTTTGGCTATTACTTAGAAGTTACCCATGCCAATACTTCTGCAGTTCCCGCTCACTACATCCGCAAACAAACGTTAGCGAATGCTGAGCGTTATATCACTCCTGAGTTAAAAGATTTTGAAATCAAAGTCCTTGGAGCACAGGAGAAAATTGTAACAATTGAATATCATTTACTGAATGAAATTCGCGAACATATTAAGTGCCAAATAAAAGGAATACAAGAAACCGCTCGCCAGATTGCTTCGCTTGATGCTTTAGCCAGTCTGAGTGAAGCTGCTTTTCAATATAATTATGTTCGTCCCACTATCGGTACCAATCGCGAAATACACATCAAAGATGGCCGCCACCCTATTGTTGAACGGCTTTTGGTCCGGGAAATGTTTGTTCCTAACGATGTACTGCTAAATCACTATGAAACGGAAATTGCAGTCATAACGGGTCCCAATATGGCCGGTAAATCTACCTATATGAGACAAGTCGCTCTACTTGTCTTGATGACCCAGATCGGTAGTTTTATTCCGGCTCGAGAAGCGTATGTCAGTCCTGTGGATCGTATTTTTACCCGTGTCGGTGCAAGCGATGATCTGGCAACCGGGCAAAGTACATTTATGGTAGAAATGAATGAAGTTGCTCATATCCTTAAGTATGCAACAGGAAATAGCCTGGTTATTTTAGATGAGATTGGCCGAGGCACTAGTACCTTTGACGGAATGAGTATTGCCAGGGCTGTGATCGAATATGTGAAAGAACGCATAAAGGCTAAAACGCTGTTTGCTACTCACTATCACGAACTAACGGGAATGGCAGACGAATATGAAGGTATTAAAAATTATACCGTTGCTGTAAAAGAGCGGGGCAATGAAGTTATTTTCCTGCGTCGTATTATTCCCGGCGGAGCGGACAAAAGCTATGGTATCCATGTTGCTCAGCTGGCAGGCCTTCCGAAAAAGTTAATTCAGCGATCACAGCAAATACTAGCTGAATTAGAAAGCTGCAAGACAAATAAAGAAGCCGGTTTTGAGCAGCTCGCAGCAGCTACCGCTTCTGTGAATGTTACACAGAGTTTGTTTTCCTCTGCTGTTGCTGATGAATTGCGTAGTATCGATATATTAAGTATTACTCCTATTGAAGCGATGAACCTGTTATACCGGCTTCATAATCAAGCTAAAGAGGAGGTCGGACGTGGATGACCTCAATCATTCATATTCTCGACGAAAATACAGCAAATAAAATTGCAGCTGGTGAAGTTGTAGAGCGTCCGGCATCAGTTGTAAAAGAATTAATTGAGAATTCTATTGATGCTGCAAGCACTAAAATTGAAGTGGAAATATCCGATGGCGGTTCAGCCTATATCCGGATTACAGATAATGGTATCGGCATGAATGATCATGATGCCCAATTAGCAATTCTCCGTCATGCAACAAGTAAAATTCACGCAGTGGAAGATTTATATCAGATCCATTCTTTGGGCTTTCGTGGGGAAGCATTGCCTAGTATTGCAGCTGTTTCCAAATTTACAATGACTACCCGTCAGCATGATGCACCCATGGCAACACATATTGAAATCGCCGGTGGAATTGTTCAACAAGTGAGAGAAGCCGGAGCCAACGTTGGCACAACGATTACAGTCACTGAACTGTTTTTCAATACTCCTGCCAGGCAAAAGTTTCTCAAATCAGTTAGTACGGAAAGCAGTAACATTAATGTTGTAATTGGAAAAGCGGCTTTATCTCACCCCGCGATTGCTTTTAAGCTGCTCAATAACAATAAGCTCGTATTGTCTACTCCCGGTAATGGAAGCTTACTGGAAACTGCCGCCGGCTTGTATGGCCCTCAGGCAGCAGCGGAAATGATTGCTGTAAACAATGAACAAGATGGCATTGGTGTCTCCGGTTTCGTCGGTAAGCCAACATTACTGAAAAGCAGCCGCCAATGGCAGACATTCGTAGTGAACAACCGGGTAGTCAGCAGCCGCATGCTATCAAAGGCGCTGGACAATGCTTATCACTCACTGCTTCCCAAATCGGGCTATCCGCTAGCAATTTTACATATTACTGTTCCTACCGAAACAATTGACGTAAACGTTCATCCCCAAAAAAGTGAAATCAAGTTCAGTGATGAACAGAGTGTCTTCCGTGCCGTATATCGTGCAATCGTTAATGCGTTAACTGCCCAGCATAACCCCCTTGCTATTGCGACTCCGATACGTACCAGTTCGCCTGCAACGGAAAATTGGAAAGCGCATGATACAACTGCTCACCGTGCAGAATCGCCTTACAGCCAGCCGGCTCCGGCTCTGTGGAGAGAAGAGTCGCTGCCAATACAAGCTGCTCAGACAGCACGGCTTCAGGAAAGCGATTTGGCTGGTGTCGAATACCCGCCGGTCCATTGTAAACAAACTGATTTATCTGAACCGGCGGCAGTGACCCAGGAGCCCCAATTTGTGTTACGGCCACTTGGACAAGTAAGTGAGTGTTATATTATTGCCCAAGGTGAAGAAGGTTTGTATATTATCGATCAGCATGCGGCCCATGAGCGGATTTTGTATGACCGCTTCAGTGAGAGTGTGGGACGCATTCCGGCACAACAGCTTTTAGTGCCTTTGCTATTAACAATGGACGAGACTGATATTCAAATCATAATGGAAAACGGCGATACGCTGCGTGAACTTGGTTTTTCCTTGGAGCATGTTGGCCCCAGCCTGATCCGAATCAGTGAGCTTCCTGCCGATTTGCCCCAATCTGATATTGAGGCAACACTCCGGGAAATTATTATGGCTTTTCGTAATAATCAACAGCCTACCGGTCAGGAATTGCGTCATGCAGTCTTGCAAATTGCCTCTTGCCGGGCCGCAATAAAAGCCGGTGACACCTTAAATATGCGGCAGATTCAAGCATTGCTCAGCGAGCTTTGTACAACTACTCTGCCCTTCACATGCCCTCATGGCAGGCCGGCAATTATTCGTTTTTCTGCAGATGAACTGGCAAAAATGTTTAAACGAACTTAACTAGGTGAACACATGAATTTTGTTATAACCACTGGCTACCATCCAACAGCTGCTACTGAACAAGCTGCGCGTGAATTTGCACAACAGCTAAATGTCGAATTTGTTGCACGCAATAGAAATTCACTTGCAGCTATACAGAAGAACTTTCATGTTGATGTAATATTATTGTTTTCCAAACAAGGTCCGCTAATCTATACCGATGATGGAAACTACTTTTTCCATCTGAGTATGGCTGAATTACGTATAAAAAATCTCAAAAATGGTAAACATGACCATATGATCAATGCAATGCAATTACAACCGGGTATGTCTGTTTTAGATTGCACTCTAGGATTGGCCACTGATGCTATTGTAGCCAGCTTTGCTACAGGACCATCCGGTAAGGTAACCGGTTTAGAAAATTCCTTGCTGCTTGCTTTTATAGCGAAAGCAGGATTATCAGGTTTCATCGGTGAATCTCCCGATATCACAGCAGCGCTGCGGCAAATTGAAGTCATTCAGGCTGATTCGGAAAAATATCTTTGTCATGTACCGGATGAGAGTTATGACATTGTTTACTTTGATCCGATGTTCCGCCAGCCAATTCAAAGCAGTTCGAATTTAAAACCCATTCGTTTGCTGGCAGATAAGCGGCCTGTGTCACTTGCTCTTCTTGCGGAAGCCAAAAGAGTGGCCAGGAAACGGATTGTCTTAAAAGAAATGCAAGGCAGCCCAGAATTTGAACGCCTTGGTTTCACCCAATTTGTTGGTGGAAAGTACAGCAGTGTTCAATATGGCATTATGGAGGTTCAGCATTAATATGGAACGTCTGATTGTCATTGTCGGGCCGACAGCTGTTGGTAAGACACAAGTAAGCATTGATTTGGCCAAAAAGTTAAACACCGAGATTATTTCGGGCGATTCTATGCTGGTTTATCGCAGCTTGAATATTGGTACCGCCAAACCCTCGCTTGTCGAACAGCAAGGTGTTCCCCACCATCTGATCGATATCCTGGAAGCAACTGAGCCTTTTAGTGTAGTCGATTTCCAACAACAAGCCGGAAAACTTATTCATTCTATAAACAGCCAAGGTCGAATACCTATATTAGCAGGAGGTACGGGCTTATATGTGAAGTCATTGCTGGAAGGATATTGCTTCAATGCAACCGCTGGCGATGAAGCACTTCGACAAAAACTAGAGAATCTAGCTAAAGAGCATGACAATGATTATCTGCATAATATGTTAGCTCAAGTTTGTCCGGAAAAGGCAGCTAAACTTCATCCTAACGATGTTCGCAGAGTGATCCGGGCATTGGAAGTTTATGAAATAGAAGGAAAAACAGTTAGCGAGACCACAAGCTGCAGTCAAGGTAATCTGCTGTATGATGCTGTTGTAATAGGGTTATCTATGAACAGATCGCTATTATACGAACGCATTAATAAACGCGTTGATGCTATGATGGAACAAGGTTTAATTTCTGAAGTCCAAATGCTGCTGCATCAGGGCGTATCCCCTACTAATCAGTCCATGCAAGGAATTGGTTATAAAGAAGTAATCCATTACTTGAAGGGGGAGTGTGATCTATCAACTACTTCTGAGAATATTAAAAAAGCAACAAGACACTTCGCTAAGCGTCAACTGACGTGGTATCGTAGAATGCCCTACATTAACTGGGTAGAAGTGGACTCTTTTTCAGAGTATGATAAAATGCTGGCATATATTTACAGCATTATTGCAGGAAGATTTTAACTTTAGTAGAATAAAGAAGTAAAAACAATGTGGCGGAGGAATCAGTATCCATGACAACAAAAGTGATTAATTTACAGGATAGCTTCTTGAATCAAGTTCGTAAAGAAAACGTTCCGGTAATTATCTACTTGGTAAACGGTTTTCAACTCCGTGGATCAGTTAAAGGGTTTGATAATTTTACAGTAATAATGGAGAATGAAGGCAAGCAGCAACTTGTTTACAAGCATGCAATTTCCACTATTACCCCCTTTAGGCCATTATCTCCTAACATACAGCATGACAGACGGGAAGAACTGAAAAGTAATAATCCGTAATCAAAAGTCCTGAGACATAAAGTCTCAGGACTTTTTTACGCTTCAGTGTGAATTAATCATTCTTAAGAGTGCAGCATAGTTTGGGATTGACAAGAAGCATTGTAAGCCCTTATGATATATACATATGAACATATATTCATATGTATGCGATATGGAATTAGTCCGGAAGAGGCAGTTAAGAGCATATTAAATACAATTAGGTCGGTGACTCTATAGAAGGAGGAGGTCAAAGTGGGCGGACATGAACACAATCACGACCATAGTGCCGGTCAACTAAATACAACCCGAGAAATTGTTTTGATTAGTGTGGCTCTGGCTTTACTAATAGTGGGGTCAATTTTTCGGGATGCATTGCATGACACTCCGTATAATATCGCTGAGTACGCTGTATTCCTGATAGCGTACGGAATTAGCGGCTGGAATGTCGTAATCAGTGCAATTCGTAATGCCGGCAAGGGGACATTTTTTGATGAAAATTTTCTAATGACAATTGCTACAGTAGGCGCCATTTTGCTGCATGAAATGCCAGAAGCTGTAGGCGTTATGGTGTTTTTCAAAATCGGTGAATTCTTACAGGACTTAGCTGTCGAGCGATCCAGACGGTCTATTGTAGCCGTGTTGGAATTACGGCCGGAGTATGCTAATCTAAAACAAGGGGATATGCTGAACAAAGTAAGTCCGGATAAGGTAAAGATCGGGGATGTAATTATCATTAAACCCGGTGAGCAGGTACCTTTGGATGGTGAAATAACTTCCGGCCAATCCCGGGTAAATACATCAGCCTTGACTGGCGAGTCTGTTCCCCGTCAGGTTGGTCCTGGAGAAGTAGTATTAGCCGGCATGGTCAATCAGACGGGTGTTTTGACAGTTACGGTTACTAAACTTGTAGGTGAATCAGCGATTGCAAAAGTTATTCAACTGGTAGAACAGTCAAGCAGTTTAAAATCTCGGACCGAAAAATTCATCACGAAATTTGCTGCCTATTATACACCAGTTGTAGTGCTGGCTGCAGTAGCCGTAGCCGTTTTACCCCCCTTCATCTGGCCGGGTGAGAGTTTTGGTGACTGGATACGGCGGGCTTTAATTCTATTGGTAATTTCTTGTCCGTGCGGTTTGGTAATCAGCATCCCTCTCGGATATTTTGGTGGTGTGGGAGGAGCGGCTAAACGAGGTATCATGGTTAAGGGCTCGACGTATCTGGATAGCTTAGCTGCTACTCGGACAGTCGTTTTCGATAAAACAGGCACTCTGACACAAGGGGTATTCAAAGTAACTGGTATCTATCCGCAAAACGGCTTCGCTGCGGAAGACCTGCTCAGACTAACGGCGCAGGCCGAAGTGCATTCCAATCATCCTATAGCCCAGTCGATAATGGAAGCTTATGGGCAAGCCTTGGATGCGTCCTTATTAAACGAATATGAGGAAATTGCTGGACACGGGGTACGTGCTAGGATTGGGGCGCAACAAGTGCTCGTCGGGAATGAGCGACTGCTTCAGAGAGAGAGTATCCCTGTTGCGCCGGTACAGGAAGCAGGCACGGTAGTGTATCTGGCAGTTGATAAGGTGTACGCCGGGCATTTGGTAATCGCCGACGAGCTGAAGGCTGACGCAGTTTCTGTTGTTGCCGATCTTAAAGCAGCAGGCGTGGAACAGGTTGGAATGTTATCTGGTGACCGTGAAAAGGTGGCCCAGGATGTAGCTTCTATACTGGGGCTTGATTTTTACCGGGCAGAATTATTGCCAGAACAAAAAGTAGCCATCCTCGAAGAACTTCTTACGCAGGAAAAAAACGGTAAAAACATTGCATTTGTTGGAGATGGTATTAATGATGCCCCAGTTATTGCCCGTGCAGATGTGGGCATTGCAATGGGAGGATTAGGCTCTGATGCAGCCGTAGAGACGGCCGATGTGGTAATCATGTCCGACGCGCCGTCAAAGGTTGCTGAGGCTATTCAGATTGGTCGTAAGACTCGGCGAATCGTATGGCAGAATGTGATATTTGCTTTGGGTGTAAAGGGAGTGTTTATCGCGTTGGGCATTGCCGGTGTAGCCACGATGTGGGAGGCTGTATTTGCTGATGTAGGGGTAGCCCTATTGGCTGTTTTAAATGCCAGCAGAGTTTTACGTTAGGGGATAATGACCTATTCTTGAAACTAAGCTGCAAGACGGTAGTAGTTTTAAGCGAAATATTGATCTTTTAATCAAGTAAGCACATCCTCTGAAATGTTTCAGCAGAGGGTGTGCTTACTTTCGTGTTACCTATGGACCACAATCGGCTTTAAGTGACACTTCCCGCATCATGATCCGTCATTCAACCAATCAATCGAAAAAGAGTAGAACTCCACCGATTGCCAGCAGTATGCCAGCGGTACGCTGTATAACATGTAACCTGCCTGAAAAGAGACGTATCTTACTTATATACCGCTCTAATGTAACTGCCAGCAATGCAAAGGGCAGGCAAAAACCTAAGCTATATACGAGAAAAAAGGCAACTCCTTTTAATAAGGATGGAGAAGTACTAGCATACAGTAATACAGGTGCAAGTAAGGGGCCATTACAAGGTGTCCAGGCAACCGTGGAGGCTACTCCCAGTAGAAAGATGCCACATGGGTTAGCATTAGCAGGGAAACGCAAGTGATACTTATGGCTTGTGAAAGAAAAAGAAATGAATCCGCTAAGCTGCAAGCCCATTATTACCATAAATGCTGCACCAATTTTGCCAATGATGTGCTGATAATTATGCAAGGCATAGCCAAGGTAGGTTGCGCCGGCACCAATTGCAAGAAAGACTGCGATAAAGCCGCTCAAGAAGATACTCATATTCATCCATAATTGCCACCTCTGGGGAATTTGCTCGGCTTTTCCTGTGTTGCCCAGAAATGCTGTGCAAGCTGGCAAAACAGCTAACACGCAGGGAGAAAGAAAGGAAAAAAAGCCGGCGGTGAAAGCGGTGAAAAGCGCAGCATAGCCCAGTTCCATTCATGCAGTCCCCCTCAGTTTATTGATAGTACGCATTATTATACATATGCTGACAAGTGAACCTATCATGCAATCCTTTATATGGTAAACCATGTAAAAAATGCGAAACCAGCTGCCCCTATTCAGTGCTACCGTAATTAAGCACGTCGTTGGGAAAGCTCCTTTCACGCTTTAGACACAGTGGCATATACTATATATCACCGATGACTCTGAGGCGGGGTGATGAATATGACAACAGTTTGGCCTCAAGATGTGCTAACAGCTATGGCTGATGGTGCAATATCTCCTGTTGAAGCCTTTCGAAAATTGAGGGAAATGGACATGAGATCAAAATCTGGAACTACTAGTACAGTAAATGCTCCTCAGCAAAAACTGGAAGATATCTTTCGTGAATTAGATAGTTTAATTGGTTTAACAGAAGTCAAAAGTTTGGTTCGTGAAATACATGCATTTATTGAAATACAAAAACGCAGACAAAAAGAGCAGCTAATTGCAGACCCTATGGTTTTACATATGATTTTTAAGGGAAATCCAGGAACCGGTAAGACAACAGTTGCCCGTATCATTGGGAAGTTGTTTCGTGAAATGGGTGTATTAAATCGAGGACACTTAATCGAAGTTGAAAGAGCGGATATTGTTGGTGAATATATTGGTCATACTGCACAAAAGACAAGAGACCAATTAAAAAAAGCACAAGGAGGGATATTGTTCATAGATGAAGCATATTCACTTGCCCGGGGCGGTGAAAAGGACTTTGGAAAAGAGGCAATTGACTGTCTTGTGAAAGCGATGGAAGATAAGAAAGATGACTTTATACTCATACTAGCCGGTTATCAACATGAAATGGAAACATTTCTGCAAACAAATCCCGGTTTGCGCTCACGACTTCCCATCCAAATTACTTTTGCTGACTACAGTCAAAATGAATTAATGAAAATTGCCGAAAAAATGTGTCTGCAGCGTCAATATCAATTAAGTGACGAGGCAAAGCTTTTACTTTTGAAGCGATTACTATCGCCTAAAGAACAAGAAGACAATCATTTCGGAAATGCCAGAACGGTAAGAAATATGATTGAAAAAGCCATTCGAAAGCAGGCTGTACGTTTAATCACGAAATCTCATATAACACGGGAAGAGTTAATGCTATTGGAAATCGCTGATCTAACGGAGGTGAAGACATGAAAGAGTGCGTCATAGTTGGTTATCCCAATTCTGGAAAAACTCTGTTTGCACTCAATTTCGCAAGTTTTCTTGGCAGTAAATCAGTTGATATTACAGCTCGCAGTTATGATGGTCTGTTGACCTGCCGCCACCTGTCAATTGCAGATGCAAAAACAGAATTATGCAGTATGGCATTACATAAGACACGTCTTTTGCAGTCAATGGTACTCAAAATGCCGATTGGGAAGGCAACGGTTACCTTTAAATTAACCGATACTTGCGGAATATCTGAACAAATACATAGCGATCAATCCATTCGGTGCGCAATGGCCCAAACTTTAGGCTTAGTTCGCTGTGCGGATTTCATTCTGCATGTTATTGATTTATCACGCATGCGCAAAAGTGAAGCTCCGGGTAACAACCAGATTGATCAGGAGATCTATCAGTATGGCACAGCTCGTCAAAACTATATCATGCTGGCAAATAAAACGGATTTGCCAATGGTTAAAGAAACTATCACCAGGCTGACAGCTGAATTTCCGCATGCGCAAATTATCCCTATTTCAGCACTACATAGTGATGGATTCAAAGAGGTGAAAGCCTATGTGGCCCGCAATATATAATTTCGCTTGTATTGTCACAGCCGTATCGTGTTGTGCCTTTGCAATAAAGCTTGCCGATGACTATTTAGACCAGGAACAGGACCGCCTGACAGGGCAGGCTAATTGGACTGAACTATTGGGAATAGGAACTATGTTTTATGCTATTTTTTTTATTAGTATTGCAGCTGCCATTCATTCGTCCGTCAGTCTGTCCTTGTTTTTCGCCAGTTATATCGTAGGTATGTTTAATGATTTTAAAAACCGGTTTCCGCTAGGCTTAACTGGCTGGCAGGAATCTTTATTGACGTTACTACTATGTTTAGCCCTATTTGGCTGGGAAATGACGTTTTTTTCGTTATCGTTTGTTATCGCAGTTCAGCTTATTGATGACTGTATTGATATAAAAATTGATTCCAAAAGTGGCCGGCGAAACTTTGCCTCCCGTCTAGGCTGCATGGAATGCAGTCTGGCGGCTTTGCTTGCATTACTTTTTGCCTGGTGGCTTAATGAAGACCTGTTTGTCCCCGTGTTAACAGGGATTGTGCTTGTCTATGGGGGATTATTACGATGGACTGCGGTAAAACATTATGTTTGAGCTGTTTTTGGTATTTATAACAGCATTTTTTATCGGGTACATAATAGGGAAAAGAAGAGGGCGAATTCTGGGAGGGCAGGAGGCTGTCAGCAGCTATCCGCTATTACTAAGACAGCAGTCTTTTGAAAAGGGCTATTGTTTGCTCTGCCGGGAGATTGTCTCAACATCCGGCGAAGGAATGAAAGTGGAACCGCCTTCTCAAAATGAAACAAGAAAAGAAATATGATAAAGCTATCTTGTAAATAAAGAAGAGCGGTTGCTTGCAAAAACATTTTTTGACACACAAAAGTGCCAGCCGGGTAAATTGCCTGGCTTCATGGCTGTGGGAAAATATGGTTTATATTCCCTCAGACAAAGGAAGAAAACATTAAGTTAGAATCTCTAAAAAATACAGGATGGTAATACGTTGTCAACCCGCGAAATTCGCGGGTTTTTTGGTATAATAGAAGATGTAAAGGATAGTGCATAGGTCGATATTTAAATAAAATTGATGCATAATAGAACTATGAAGTCCTCTTCACTGTTAAATCTAGCGGGAGCAGCTTAGCAGTGAATACCGGATACTCATTTGACAATTCAGCCCGACGGGGAGAGCGGGACATTTTAGGCTTTCTGTAGAGAGTTTCCACTCAGTGTATTGTACTGAGCTTGGATTGAACAGTTTGACCTCTGGTTTGCAGAACCAGGTTCCACTGTTTTTTACTTTGAAACAGCCTTTGAAGGGAAGCGCCATCCTCACTATGCTGTTTTCTTCGACTTGTGCCTGACCAACTGGTTGAACTTACATGGCTAACGGGTGCTGATGGAACTAAAGGTTCTGAAACGGGTTGTGACTGTAGAATTAAAAAAGGTTGAGATTGGAACAGTGTTATGATTAACCATGCAGGGTTTCCAGATGAAGAATCGAGGGACAGGCATGGTCGCTGGTTCTTGCTCAATTGGAGGATAAAATTGATGAGGTTTTCTCATAGTTAATGTGCAATATTTATAATGCGAAGATAAACAGGACTTTGTCTACCCATAAAAAATAACTGGAGGTAAAAACATGGTCACACCTTATATCACATTTGCAGGAAATTGCAATGAGGCATTGGAGTTTTACCAGACTGTTTTTAATAGTGAAGTTCTGATGTCACTGCCATATGGGGATTATGTACCGGAGGGTGTTACTGCCCCGCCGGCAAATCTGAAAGACTGGATTTTGCATGCCGAAATGAATATCTGTGATACATTCTTTTGGTTTGCAGATGAAATAGCAGAGCCAGTGTACAAAGGTAATATGATAAAATTGACTACAAAAGTAGCCTCAGCACAAGAGGCACAAAAAATTTTCAATGTATTGAGTACTGACGCTAAAATCACTCTTCCACCGACCGCTACATTTTATAGCTCATTTCATGCAGGGCTTACTGATAGGTACGGCGTAAGTTGGAATATTGTTGCCGAAGAAGCGCCCAACCGGGTTTAGCTTCAAGAACCTTATTATAATATGCAAATTCCAATTTGTTTGTCTGAGAACGAGCACAATGGGAAGTTCATAAGTGAAATTACTTTATTGTGAGAATAGCGAGTACCAATTATAGCAGAATTGAAATGACGGATTTTATTTAAGGGGGCTTAACATGACCGGTGTAGAAATTGATATGGTTAGTACAGACAGCTTGACAGCATTGGAATTATACGAAAAAGTATTTGATCTTTAACGTGTTGAGGTTACAAGCTTTCCAAAAGGTGAAAATGAAGTCATAAACATTTTCAAGGGCCATCAGCGCGGACTGCACAGAGCTTCAGCCAGTGACTGAATTGGCGGATTATGGAGTGTCGAATGCTAGTTTCAGTGATCCTTTCGGCCATCAATGGATGCTGCATCAAGTGCACAAAGAAGTGAGTTTTGAAGAACGCATACGACTTTGAGAGGAAAAAAGGGATAGTTAATTATCTATGAATCTTAACCGATACCGTAACACTGGTAACGGTGCTTGAATTTGCCTCAAATCTTAGCAGGATTTGAGGCTTCTTTGCGTTTCTGTAGGCTGGGGAAAGGTATCTGCCCTAAATGTCCTGTAAATCGCAACAATCCTCAGGATGTTGCGATTTTTATAATGGCTATTATAAAAGAGTTTGAACTATATATACTAGACGAGCGCCGACTGTGGTCTTAACCCAGTCGGCGCTCCGGTTTTTTAAACAAAGATAGTTGACACATTTGATCAATGGAAACGTTGATTTATCAAGAAAATATTTATAATTTTAGACGTTTTATGATGATATTATTATATTAACTAGTAATTGATTAAAAGTGCTAACAAATATTACATATAGCAAATTATAGTTCACCTAGGCACTCTTTTACCCCTGCCAAAGCTTCTGTGAAATATATATGAAGCGCATAACGTTCGCACGACGAGGAGGTGATCTCGTTTAATAATTATATACATACCATATAAATTTTTAGGAGGGTTTCATATGGCAAATTTATCAAAGCTTGATTTTGCCGCAAATCAGTACTCGCTTCTTACTCGACCTACCCGGATCAAGCGGCGCTTTCTTCTAGCCTCTATTATGCTATCTTTAACCCTTTCCTGGGGAGGAAAGGCGCTGGCTAGCGACGAGATCATTGACACAGTTGGAAATACCATCAATACACCGACCTCCTATACTGGCGACCTATATGTCGGGAATGCGGGCACAGGTACGCTGACCATTGAGAATGGCGGAACCGTCAGCGCAACGAACGGCAACATCGGATACAACGCAGGCAGCAATGGCACGGTGACCGTGAACGGCTCTGGTTCAAACTGGGCGAACACCGGCAAACTTGTTGTCGGACGGCAGGGCACGGGCGGGTTGATCATCGCAGATGGCGGCGCGGTGACGGCGGCCAACCAAATGCAAATCGCCAGTGACAGCGGCTCGACCGGCACGCTGACCATCCGCAACGGCGGCATCCTGACCACCAACAGCGGATACGAGCACATCGGAGGCGCTGTCGGGTCGACCGGTACTGTGACCGTGACGGGATCGGGAAGCCGTTGGACAAGCTATGGCGCGACTGTCGGAATCAACGGAGGGACGGGCCATGTCAATGTCACGGATGGCGGCACGGTCAGCACCACTGGCCTGTATCTCGGGAGTCAGGATTACCTAAGCCCAGTCGCAGGCACGGGATCCGTGACAATCGACGGAAGCGGCTCATCATTGACAGCGACTGGACCTGTATCGGTCGGACAAAACGGCATGGGAAACCTGACGTTGAAGAATGGCGCAACCGGCAGCTTCTCTTCGTCCCTTCAGGTCGGCGAGACAAACGGTGCTTTAGGCACTTTGCTCGTGGAGAGCGGTGCGACGCTCACTACTGACAACATCTACATCGGCAATCAGGCAGGTGCGACCGGCCAGGCGACCGTGACCGGGTCCGGCTCGCGCTGGACCGGCAGCAATCAGTTGAATGTTGGTCTTAAGGGTGCCGGGTCGCTGACAGTGTCTGATGCCGGCGCCGCCAGCTTCGCTGCGGTCAACATCGGTCAGTCCAGCGGTTCCTCTGGCTCGGTTCTGGTCGAAAGCGGCGGATCGCTGTCATCGACGGGACTGGTGACGGCCGGCTATGACGCCGGCGCGACGGGAGAGATCACGGTGACTGGTGCCAACTCGTCGCTTTCCGCCGACTCGATTTCTCTGGGCAGCAGTGGATCTGGAACGCTGGCGATCTCGAGTGGCGGCAGGCTTGGCATCACGGGTGGCGGTCTATCCTTGGGCGAGAACGGTGGTTCGGCTACGATGACGGTAGCAGGCGCAGGCACGTTGTGGGAGAACAACGCTGGCGTCGCTGTTGCCCGCAGTGCAGGCTCGACCGGCTCGTTGACGGTTTCTGACGGTGCAACAGCTCGGATTCTCAAATCCGGGATCTATGCAGGCGCAGGCGCGCAAATCACCTTCACCGGAGCCGGCACGCATGTGGAAATCGGCGATCCGAACGATGCCAATCGTTCGGCTTGGCTCAGTTCTGATGGCGGCACGGTGACGGTCTCGGCAGGCGCCAATGTCTACACTAGTGGCACCTATGTGGGTGCAAGTGGCGGTTCACTGGTCACGATGACGGTGACTGGGGCGGATACCCAGCTTGTCGGCGAAGAGCGAATCTTTGTTGGCGGGCAGAGCGGCTCGACCAACACCGGCCCCGTCAATGGTAACGGCAACTTGACGATCTCTGACGGCGCAACGGCTTGGGCCGGTACGGTCGGGGTCGGCATGGACCCGAATGCGCAAGGCAGCGTCGTTGTGACTGGCACCGGATCCCAGCTTTGGGCAAAGGCCAATTCGAGGCTGACCACCCCAACGCTCGGCAATTTCTATATCGGGTTTGCCGGGGATGCGTCGGTGGTCGTCGCAAACGGCGCCTCGATCATGGCGGACAACCAGATCCGCATCGCCTATACAGGCGGCTCAGGCAAACTGGTGATTGGGGCGCTTGAGGGGCAGCCCGCCACAGCTGCCGGCACTGTCACTGCCACCCACGGTATCGCCTTCGGGTCCGGCACGGGTGAGATCATCTTCAACCATACAAACACCAATTATGCCCTTGGCGCCAATATCTCCGGCGCAGGGCGGATTATTGCCGAAAACGGCGTAACTACGCTCACCGGCAACAATACCTATACCGGCGGCACGACCATTTCCGGCGGCACGCTGGCAGGTACCGCCACCAGCTTCGGCAGCGGTGCGATCGCCAACAACAGTGCGCTCGTCGTCGATGGCAGCGGGACTCTGGCGAACACGGTTTCCGGGTCGGGCAGCTTCACCAAGACGGGCACCGGAACGCTGGCACTCACTGGCAACAATACTTATACCGGCGGTACAACTATCTCTGGCGGCACGCTTTCCGTCACAACCGATAACCTGACTGGTGATGTTGTCAACAACGCTACGTTGCTAATCGATCAGGACACGGATGGTACGTTTGCCGGCAATATCTCCGGCTCTGGCGATCTCGTAAAGGATGGTGCAGGCACAGTGAACATGGCCGGTACTCTGACCTATACCGGAGCGACGACAGTGCTTAACGGTCAACTCGTCGGCAATACAACGGCTCTTGGCGGTTCCGTTGCGAATAATGGACAGGTTGCGTTTGATCAGTCATTCGCTGGGACATATAACAATGTTATTTCCGGTACCGGGAGCCTGCTGAAGAATGGAACCGGCACCGTTATTCTCACCAAGGAAAATACCTATACCGGCGGTACGACCATTTCCGGCGGTACGCTGCAAATTGGTAATGGCGGAACTGCAGGAGCGATCACCGGCGATGTTGTCAATAACGGCATTCTGGCGTTTGATCGTTCCGACGGCGTGACCTTTAACGGCCAGATCACAGGAGCAGGCGCGATCCGGCAGGTCGGATCGGGGTCGGTAACGCTAACGGGCAATAGCGGGACATTCGCAGGTACAACCACAGTTCAGACAGGCACCCTGAAAGTGAACGGGATGCTGGGCGGTGTGCTGGATATCCAGACGGGTGGCCGCCTTCAGGGTACCGGCACGGTCGGCAACCTCACCATGAACGGGGTAATTGCACCTGGCAACTCAATCGGCACGCTCAATGTTGCAGGTGATATCACGTTCGATACGGGCTCGGTCTACGAAGTCGAGACGAATGCAGCGGGACAAGCAGACAGGATCAGCGCATCGGGCACAGCCACTATCAATGGCGGCTCAGTTCAGGTCCTGGCCGCAACAGGAAACTACGCACCAGCGACAACCTACACCATCCTGTCAGCCACCAACGGGGTAAGCGGCACGTTTACGGACGGGGTGACCTCGAACCTTGCCTTCCTCGATCCATTGCTCTCCTATGATGCTAACAATGTCTATCTGCGCCTGACACGTAATAATGTGAGCTTTGACGGCATCGGGCTAACAGCGAATCAGATCGCCACCGGCAAGGGGACGGAGAGCCTCACGCTTGGCAATTCCATCTATGATGCCGTGCTGAACCTGTCCTCAGATCAGGCGCGCTATGCCTTCGACCAGCTTTCGGGCGAGTTTCATGCATCGGTTGCGACAACACTGATTGAGGACAGCCGTTTCGTGCGCAATGCGATGAACGATCGACTGAGGATGAAAGCAAATGAACACAGTGTCTGGAGCCAGGCGCTCGGATCGTGGGGCCATACCGGCGGTAACGGCAATGCGGCAAAGATGGATCGCTCAACAGGCGGTTTCCTGTTCGGCTCGGATATCCCGGCGTTCGGCACCTGGCGGTTAGGCGCTGTCGCGGGCTACAGCCATACGAACCTCGACGTGAAGGATCGTCATTCTTCGGGCTCGAGCGACAACTATCATCTTGGCCTTTATGGCGGATCGGACTGGGGGCAGCTCGGGCTCCGTTCGGGGTTGGCTTATACCTGGCATAATATTGACACGACACGCAGCGTGTCGTTCCCCGGCTTCTCGGATCGCCTGAGCGACGGTTACAATGCCGGGACGTTCCAGGCGTTCTCGGAACTGAGCTACGGGGCCCAGAAGGGTGTTACGAAGTTCGAACCGTTCGCAAATCTGTCCTATGTGAACTTTGACGCCAACGGTCTGCGCGAGCATGGCGGCGCGGCGGCGCTCACCGGATCGGGAGTGTCAATGGATACGATATTCACAACTCTGGGCCTTCGTACTACAACCAGCGTCAATCTGGGCAAAAAAGCGATGACAGCGCGGGGCCTGCTGGGCTGGCGTCACGCCTATGGTGACACAATCCCGACGGCGACCTT
This sequence comes from Anaerospora sp., assembly GCF_032013335.1. Taxonomy (NCBI): domain Bacteria; kingdom Bacillati; phylum Bacillota; class Negativicutes; order Selenomonadales; family Sporomusaceae; genus Anaerospora; species Anaerospora sp. The sequence goes on from NZ_DALZUO010000012.1 coordinate 80,224, forward strand.
GAGCTATGCTTCGGGCTCGAGTACATTCATGACCGGCGGCGTACCTATCGCCCGTGACGCCGCTGTGGTCGAGGCAGGTCTCGACTTCACGCTTTCACCGACCGCAACGCTTGGCATCTCCTACAACGGGCAGTTCGCCAACCATCTCGTTGATCAATCCTTCAAAGTTAACCTCAGCATGAAGTTCTGAGATGACAAGGCTAGGGCAAGAGCCCCAAACTGCTGCGGATAGAAGTGATTAAGCTGATGCCAAGGTGGCGCTCACCATGCATGAGCTACTGAACGTATCCTTGTGAATGAATAACTAAGAGGCTGTCGCACTAAAATGATATGTTCCCCCTATAATAGACAATGAAAAAATAAATTGTCTATTATAGGGGGAGATTTTTTTATGCTAGTAAAAACAAAATAAAACCAGAGGAAATGAAATTCTGAGGGCAATGAGGAGGTCTCATTTCTCATAGTCTGCATCGTTTGACCCGAACGGAGAACCGTACCATCGGTAACGGTGAAAATGTGGCCTGATAGTTTGAAATTTCAGAGGCTGTATGGAATGCAGTCTGGCGGCTTTTCTTGCATTACTTTTTGCCTGTGGCTTAATGAGGACCTGTTTGTCCCCGTGTTGCCATCTGGGAGCGCAGGAGGCTGCCAGCAGCTATCCGCTATTACTAAGACAGCAGTCTTTTGAAAGGGCTATTGTTTGCTCTAAATGAAGATCCTACAAGTCGGCTTTAATAAAAAACCAGCACAAATATATGAAATAGTAGATTTGGAAGTGACCAGGCATACTAACCGTATGGCGAATTTCACAATGAGGTGGATACTATTGGGAATCTATGTCCGCGTTTGGCATTACATAAAGCCATACAGTTTGGCAATAGTAAGTGCTCTAATTTGTACGATTTTAGCCTCAGCGGTTAATTTGTATTTACCGAAAATTATCGGTAATGTAATCGATGATGTTTTGGCAACAAAGGACGCTGATACACTGAATTTAATTGCAGGTACTGTCATACTCTTAATCGTACTTCAGGGCATCTTTATGTATGGACAAACCTATCTTATGGCTTATTCCAGTCAAAAAATTATTATTGATATTCGCAGAGATTTGTATCAGCACTTTCAAAAACTATCGATGCTATTCTTTGAAAAGCGCCCTATTGGTACGATAATGAGCTACATTACTAATGACGTAGCTGCACTGCAAACAGCATTGGTTAATAATGTAATTGATTTCGTGAATCACTCAGTAACGTTGGTCGGGTCGATCATCTTACTGCTATATATTGACTGGAAGCTTTCTCTGTTGATGTTTGTTACTTTTCCGCTCATCTTATATACCGTAAATGTATCCGGTCATAAAGTGCGAATGAAGAGCCGCACTTTACAGGAGCGGGCTGCCGATATTACTGCATTTCTTCAGGAAACGATCTTAGCCGTTAAGGTTATTAAGTCGTTTTCCCGTGAGAGCTACGAATTAGAGCGCTTTGATTATGAAAATTTGCGAAACTTTCAAGCGCAAATGAAAATTGTTCAAGTCATGGCTATCATTACACCCATCATTAATATATTATCGACCATTGGCATTACAGCTATCATTTGGTTCGGTGGACACGAAGTGATAAACGGTAATTTAACTTCTGGAGCCCTTATTTCCTTTCTCGTATACGTGATTAACCTGCCCACTCCTGTCAAACGGCTAAGTAATGTATACACAGATGTTCAGCGGGCCTTGGCGGCGGCGCAGCGAATATTTGAAGTGCTTGATATAGAACCGGAAATTAAAGATGTAAAGGATGCTAAAGAGTTATCAACCGTAGAGGGACATGTAACCTTTAACAATGTTTCATTTGCATACAAACCAGAAGAGCAGGTTTTAACGGATATTTCTTTCGAAGCTAGATCAGGAGAGCTAATTGCTATTGTCGGGCCTAGCGGCGCAGGAAAAACTACAATAGCAAATCTCATCCCCAGGTTCTATGATCCTGTGGCTGGCTCGATTAGTATTGATAACATCGATATTCATACAGTTACCTTGCAGTCTCTTCGTGAGCAAATTGGTATTGTACCGCAGGAGACAATTCTTTTCAGTGGTACAATATATCAAAACATTGCGTATGGAAACTTAGATGCTTCCAGGGAGGAAGTAATCGCAGCGGCCAAGGTGGCAAATGCGCACGAATTCATCATGGAAATGTCTGATGGGTATGAAACTCCGATCGGGGAACGTGGAGCCCAACTGTCCGGCGGACAGCGACAACGGATTGCAATTGCCAGAGCGGTTCTAAAAAATCCTCGGATACTCATTCTTGATGAAGCTACTTCTGCATTGGATACCGAGAGCGAGCTGCTAGTACAACAAGCACTTGACCGGCTGATGGTGGGGCGAACATCTTTTGTTATTGCTCACCGGTTATCAACTGTCCAACGTGCGAATCTAATCCTTGTAATGGAAAAAGGCAAGATCGTAGAACGTGGTGATCACGAAGCATTAGTTAAGTCTGATGGATTATATAGTAAGCTATACAGGCTTCAATTCAGTTCTTAAAGTTCTCAGTTTATAGCTATGCAAGCCACGGCACTGGATCTCGTGGAGCTAAAATGTACTCATCGCCAGTCTCGTTGATATAAAAGCGGCCTTTCTTCAATTGAGGAAAGGCCGCTTTTATTTAACCATTTATTATTGAAATTTAATCGTATCTAATTGTGTATATCTAGCAATAAACGTTAGCCATTTTCTTACGGCAAAAGGGAGATAACGGTCCTTTTTCCAAATTACTGATAATTGCAAATAGATTTCAGGATTTGTGAGAGGCAGAGATAGAATAGATGTTTTATTTAATTCGTCACAGATATGTCCTGGAAGAAGGGCGATTCCCACATTAGCTTCTACCATCCGGATCATGAACTCTCGCTGGGAAGTTTTACAGATGATTTGCGGCTCGAAGCCGGTTGCTGCACAAGCCTCCATAATACGGTCATGCAAGCTGAAATCCTCGTTATATAAAATGAAAGGCTCTGCTGAAAGCATAGAAAAGTCAACAGTTGAGTATTGGGCTAAAGGATGTGAAGGCGGAATGATAATCCTAAGGGGATCTTTTACCATTGGCAAAAGATCATAAGCATCGGGCTTGCTTGTGTTGGAACAGATAAGACCAACATCGAGCGAGCCTTCATGTACTCCTACTTCAACGCGTTTTGAACCGAATTCAAAAAGCTGGATGTTGATTCCGGGATATGCTTTATTAAACTCTCCAAAAATCTGTGGAAATATAGTGGAGCTCGCAATAGGAGGAAGCCCAATGTTAATCTTTCCCTTCTCAAGATTAAAAACTCCATCAAGATCACCGGAAAGATTCTGAAATAAAGAAACGATCTGCTGCGCTCTTTCAAGAACGGCATGACCAGCATCGGTTAGCTCAAGGTGCTTAGTTTGCCTATATAACAATGTGACACCCAGATCTTCCTCTAAACATTTAATCATTTTGCTAATTGATGGTTGAGTAATATTCAAGGTATTAGCAGCTTTACTGAAACTTCCCTGGCGTACAACTTCAATAAAGTATTCTAGATGACGGATATCCATAAATCGCCTCCTACTGCATTCATTATAACATAGCTTGAAGGCATAACGAATATTCTAATTATGAATTTTACCTATATTTAACTCTGGGCTATAATGATCTCAAGTGGCAATGAAGATTGTGAATAGTATGATAAAACATACAAAAGCACAGAGAAAATAGGAGGAATTTCCGATGAAAGTTGCAGAAATAGTGGTTAAAATACTTGAAAAAGAAGGCATTACTGATGCTTTCGGCATCCCAGGAGCAGGCATAAATCCCGTTTACAAATACTTAGGTTTATCAGCGATTAAGCATTATTGTGTGCGTCATGAGGAAGCTGCTGTTCACGCCGCTGATGGTTACTATCGAGCTTGTGGCAATATGGCTGTGGCACTTTGTACATCAGGACCGGGAGCGACGAATTTCGTTACAGGCATATACACAGCAAATATCGATTCGATTCCTTTAATTGCAATTACAGGTCAAGCAGTGACTGCTCAGCTTGACAAGGATCCCTTCCAATGTGTTGATATTGCAAAAATCTGCGAGCCTGTTGCGAAAGCTACCTATTGTGTAATGGATCCTAACACCATTGTTGATGTCATGCAACATGCCTTTAAAACGGCGAAATCCGGTAAGCCAGGAGCAGTAGTAGTTGATTTGCCGCTAGATGTACAAATGGCTGAGATTGATTTTGATCCAGACACGTACAAGCCTTTACAGTATGAAAATCCTCGTCCGGATATTTCTGACATTCGCAAAGCGATTGATATGATTAATGAAGCTAAGAGCCCTGCCATTATCATGGGCGGTGGTGTTGTATTAGCTGGGGCAACTGACTTGTGCGTAAAGTTTGCCGAAACTCTGCAAATCCCGGTTATTACTACTTATATGGCTAAAGGCGGTATACCTGTTGATCATCCGCTATACGCTGGTCACGCAGGCATCCAAGTTGGTCAACCTATTGGTAATAGAGTATTCTGTGATTCCGATCTAATTATCGGTGTCGGCTGCCGATTCACGGACAGACATACCGGAAATATTGCTACATATAAAGGAAGCAGAAAATTTATTCATATTAACGTAGAACCGAAAGAAATCGGTAAGATATTCCAGCCTGATCTCGGTATCGTGGCTGATGCGAAATATGCATTAGAAGCACTTCTTGCTGTAGCTTTAGAAGACGGTAAAGTAAAAGGTCCTGCTCGAATTGAAGCACTCAAAGCACTCAGAGTGGAACTAAAAAGGAAAACAGATTATGACTGCGTACCAATGAAACCACAGCGGGTATATGAAGAATTAAATAAATTCTTTAAAGATGATGCTATGTTTACTACAGGATGCGGATTGAATCAAATCTGGTCTGGACAACTTCAAGATATCAATAAGCCTGGACTTTATATGCCTTCCGGAGGTGCAGGTACGCTAGGGTGGGATATTCCCGCAGCATTTGGAGCAAAGATTGCAAATCCTAGTAAACACGCGGTAGCTGTTATGGGAGACTTTGGGTTTACCTTTCATGTACAAGAAATTGCAGTAGCTAGAGCTTATGATATTCCCGTGATTGTTGTTATCGTGAACAATGCGTATCTTGGGCTAATCAGACAAAACCAAAAATACGCTTACGACTTTGAAAATGCAGTAGCAATGACCGTTAATCAAGGTGTTATGGACTATGTGAAAGTAGCTGAAGGTTTTGCCTGCGCTGGAGAGCGAGTATTCAAGCCAGAGGAAATTCAGGCAGCCTTGGCAAGAGCTGCTAAATCAAAAGTGCCTTATGTTATCGATATCGTTTGTGAAACACAGACAGATTGTTCTATGGGTGCTGCGGTCGACGCTGTAAAAGAATTTGTTTAATAAATGTTCGTTTTAGAGCAAATTACCTTTGCCGGTTATTTTAGTAGTCAACCTACAATAAATTAAATAGAGATGAGGAGGGATATACATGCCTAAATTTGCAGCTAACTTAACCATGTTATTTACTGAGGTTCCTTTTATGGAACGGTTTTCATTGGCTCGTCAAGCGGGATTTACCTATGTTGAGTATCTTTTCCCTTATGAGTTCAGCGCAAGGGAATTAAAGCAACAACTTGAGGCAAATTGCCTTAAACAAATTCTGTTTAACCTGCCTTCCGGTGATTGGGCCAATGGTGATCGTGGAATAGCAGCAAACCCTGACCGCATAGCAGAATTTCAGGCAGGAGTGCCTAAAGCAATCGAGTATGCTCTTGAATTGGGAGTGAGCCAAGTAAACTGTTTAGCAGGTAAAATTGTTGCAGGTTACGATAATAAAAAGCACATGGCTACCCTTGTTGAAAACGTACGCTTCGCAGCAAAGGCATTACAAGAAGCTGGCCTAAAACTGGTAGTTGAGCCAATTAATCATTATGATATTCCTGCTTTCTTTCTTAGTCGCACAGAGCAAGCATTAACCCTCATTGAAGAGGCAGGGATGCCGAATGTGTTTGTCCAATATGATATTTACCATGCTCAGCGAGAAGAAGGTGAACTAGCTGCAACAATCCGAAAAAATATTGCTAGCATTGGTCACATTCAGATTGCGGATAATCCAGGGAGACACGAACCTGGAACAGGGGAAATAAACTATTCTTTTATTTTTAAAGAAATTGATGCACTTGGTTACCAGGGGTATATTGGACTAGAGTATGTTCCCAGTATGAAAGGAAATTCTTCTTTTCAATGGATTAAAGACTTCGGTTACACGTTGTAATTCTTACGTTATTTAATGGAGGAGTGGTTTATATGAAAATTGGATTTATTGGGCTTGGAATAATGGGAAAACCCATGGCCAAGAATTTGCTTAAAGCAGGCTATGAACTCGTTGTAATGGATCGAAATCAAGGCTCGGTTGATGAGATAGTTGCCGCTGGTGCCTCAGCTGCTGCGACCCCGAAGGCTGTCGCAGAACAGACTGAGCTTATCATTACCATGCTCCCTAACTCTCCACATGTAAAAGAGGTTGTTTTAGGTGTAAACGGAGTGATCGAAGGGGCTAAACCAGGTACTATCGTTGCTGATATGAGCTCTATAGCTCCATTGGTCAGCCGTGAGCTTTCAGCGGAGCTTGCTAAAAAAGGGATCGAGATGTTAGATGCTCCTGTAAGTGGCGGCGAGCCCAAAGCTATTGAAGGTACTCTATCGGTAATGGTTGGTGGTAAGAAAGAGATATTTGAAAAGTGCTATCCAATATTAAAAGCGATGGCAGGCTCCGTTGTTTTGACTGGAGATATTGGTGCAGGCAATGTTACGAAACTTGCTAACCAAGTTATTGTCGCACTCAATATTGCTGCTATGTCCGAGGCTTTAGTTTTAGCTGCAAAAGCGGGTGTAGAACCGGAGTTAGTTTATCAAGCAATCCGGGGTGGATTAGCAGGGAGTACTGTTCTTGATGCAAAAGCACCGCTCGTAATGGATCGCAAATTTGACCCTGGCTTCCGCATTAATCTACACATCAAGGACTTGAACAATGCCCTGGAAACATCTCATGAAATTGGTGTCCCATTGCCGCTTACTGCTGCAGTCATGGAAATGATGCAGGCACTAAAGGTAGATGATTTAGGAGACGCTGATCATGGCAGCCTGATCCGTTACTATGAAAAACTGGCAAAAGTCGAAGTAAAGCGGTAATTCACTATATAGAACCTCTTATCGGACGATAAGAGGTTCTGCTTACAATCTGGACTATTAGCTCCTTTAAAGGTATCTAAATGTAATAAAAGAATTGTAGAAATTGTCCTGAATTGTAGTCTGTAATAGGAAACTCGCTAAGTCCTCTCTCAGGATAAAGCTAGCAGTAGGGTGTGTGAAATGAAAAAGATCGCTTTTCTAGCACCGGATAAAAATAAAAGTACAGAAATCGAAGCGATACTAAGCGATTTTCAAGCTGAAATCATATTTGAAATTGGTTCACTGGACGAAGGGCTTGTAAAAGCAAAACGTTTAATTAAACAGGGGATAGAAATAATCATTGCTCGGGGGGAGACAGCTCTGAACATCCGGGCTGTGCATCCTAATATAGTTGTACTGGACGTTCCGATTAGCGGCTTCGATTTAGTTTTAGCGTTAGAAGAGGCCCGCCAGTATGGCAGCAATATTGCAGTCGTATCGTTTCCTTCCATGATTAAACAAATCGAGAGTTTGGAATCCGCACTTGGCGTCAAGATCAAGAAGTATCATTTAACTACAAGAGACAGTGTTAATTCAATGATAGAGCTGGCTATGCACGATGGAGCAGCTGTTATCCTTGGTGGATTTACAACAGTTGTTGCTGCGAAGAAGAAAGAATTACCTTGCGTTCAGATCAAAACAGGAACGCAAGCCTATGTAGATGCCTTTTTTAGTGCCAAATCGATCCTAACGTCGATAGAGTTGGAAAAAAGGAGAATGGGCTTAATTCAAACTGTCTTGAATCATGTTTATGATGGAATTATCTCCGTGGATGAAAAGTGCAGAATTACAACCTTTAATCCTGTAGCGCAAAGAATCTTTCGCTGTACTGGAGAAATTGGAAGCAAAATAGATGAAATATGTCCAGAAATAGGCTTGGAAAGTATCTTGTGCAATGGAAAAGAAGAATTAAATAATATCTATAAGGTCCATGACATTCAGATTCTTTGCAATAAAGTTCCTATTAAAGATGGAAAAAAAATAATTGGAGCGATTGCCACATTTCAAGATATAACAAAGATTCAGATGATGGAAGCACGGATCAGAAAAGAAGCATACATTAAAGGACATATCGCAAACTCTCAGTTTAAAGATATTTACGGTACAAGTAAAGCAACGGCTGCAACAATTGCAATGGCAAAAAGCTTTTCTGTGACTGAGGCTAATGTTCTTATAACAGGCGAGACAGGTACGGGAAAAGAAGTTTTTGCGCAAAGTATTCACAACAATAGCCGGAGAGCAACTGGACCGTTTGTAGCGATAAACTGTGCAGCCTTACCGGCCCAATTGTTGGAAAGTGAGCTTTTTGGATATGTGAGCGGGGCTTTTACAGGGGCAAATAAAGAAGGAAAAGCAGGTCTTTTTGAAGTAGCCCATGGAGGGACTATTTTCTTAGATGAAATTGGGGAAATGGATGTTGTGAACCAAAGCAGATTGCTAAGGGTTTTACAAGAAAAGAATGTTGTCAGACTGGGGAGCGATAAGGTTTTACCTGTGGATGTCCGGATTATTGCCGCAACTAATAAGGATCTAAGTGAATTAGTTGCAGCCAATAAATTTAGAGAGGATCTATTTTATCGATTAAATGTTTTATACTTGCAGATTCCTCCACTTAGAGACCGCCAGAAGGATGTCTCCGTCTATGCAAAACAGTTTATGAAAGAGTTAGCTCAAGGAAAAAAATTGGATTTTAGCACAGGGGCACTTAAACTATTAGAGAACCATACCTGGCCGGGCAATATCCGCGAGCTGCGAAATATTATTGAGCGAATTGTTGCAATGTCACAGCGCGACAAAATCAGCACAAGCTTTGTCAAAAAGATTATGGGATTAGAAATTACTCGTAGAGCCTCCCAGGAAGACAGGCAGGAGGTCACCCTAATAAAAGAAGCATTAAAAGCTTGTAACGGAAAGATAAGCGATGCAGCAAAAGCATTAGGAGTTAGTAGATCGACACTTTGGCGGCGAATGACACGATTGGGTATAAGAATATGTTAATTTATGCGAGCTTGATGTTTAAAAGGCTTTCACCTCTCAGAAAAGAGGCGAAAGCCTTTTCCGGTATTTTGAAACAATATTTAGCTTATTTTTGCAACAATAAATAGATATTGATGAAACAACAAAGCATTTGAATGAAACATGATGACATTTTATTAGGTGAAGCATGGGTTACGTGAAACATCATCGAAGATTCGTGAATTTTTTAAAAATAAACGATCGAAACATTTTGATAATTACGCCATTTCACTCTATTTTTCAGCTCTCAAAAAAGTTGGCACACATTTTGCAATATTAATGTTCATGTCGAACTTGACTGTACAGGAAGGTAGTATGGGGAGTTATTGTGTTATGTCACAGATGCAAGTACTAATTTGAGGGAGGACTATGAAATGTCTACACTAGCGATTGCCGGTTTTATTATGGTCATAGTTTTCATGTATCTACTCATGACCAAACGGATTACAGCGATGAATGCTCTGATTGTTATCCCTATTCTGTTTGGTATCGGGTTAGGTTTTGGTCCCAAAGTAGGTGCAATGGCGCTTGATGGAATTAAAAAGGTGGCACCTACGGCAGTCATGATTGCCTTTGCGATGATGTATTTTTCCGTAATGATTGATACCGGATTGTTCGATCCTCTAATCAACAGGATATTAAAAGCCTCAAAAGGTGACCCCATGCGGGTTGTTGTAGGTACTGCATTGCTTGCAGGTATTGTATCACTAGACGGTGACGGCGCAACAACGTATATTATCACGACCTCTGCGATGCTGGCAGTTCACAAAAAACTGGGTATTAATCCTATCATTTTGCCGACAATGGCTATTATGCAAAACGGAGTAATGAATATTATTCCCTGGGGCGGACCCACCGGCCGGGTGATGAGTGCACTGGGCTTAGAAGCATCACAGGTGTTCGTGCCGCTTATACCAGCAATGGTTGCTGGTACTATGTGGGTGCTTTTCTGGGCATATAGGCTTGGTTTACAAGAACGTACGCGTTTGGGTACATTGCAAATCGGGGCTGCAGAACATGCTGCAGCTGAGTTTAGCACGTGTAACATTGAAGGCAGTGATCCAGACTGTGCAGCACTGAAACGCCCCAATTTGTTTTGGACTAACTTGTTAATGACTGTGGTCCTTATGGCCGCCTTAGTGACAGAGTTTTTACCGCTTAACGTTCTATTTATGATTGGTACCGCTTTAGCATTAATGATTAATTATCCCAGCTTGAAACTGCAGCAAGCACGGGTAGCTGAATATGGAACAAATGTAATTCCTAATATCTCCATGGTTTTAGGTGCAGGTATTTTCACGGGTATCATGGCAGGTACAAAGATGATTGATGCCATGGCAAATGTATTGACGACTTCTATTCCGCCTGAAATGGGTTCACATATGGCTCTGATAACCGCCCTGTCCAGCTTACCCTTTGATTATTTCTTAACAAATGATGCATTTTATTTTGGCATTGTTCCGATTCTTGCTAAGTCTGCTGCCACTTATGGAATTAGTGCGGCAGAAATTGCCAGGGCTTCTCTCATTGCTCAGGGATGTCACCTATTAAGCCCGCTAGTAGCATCAACTTACCTATTAGTAGGGATGAACAATGTTACGTTTGAAGAACTTACCAAAAGTGCTCTCTTGCCGTCGATTATAACCTCGCTGATTATGCTGGGGACAGCAATCGCTATGGGTGTTGTTCCTTTATAAACAGGCATTGATCCGGTAATTGTTAAAGTGGAGGGTTAACATGGGACTAACTGTTGCAGAAAAATTAATTAACGCAGCTCTTGTAGATGGAGAAATGAAAAAAGGAAATCGGATTGGCATTCGTATGTCTCAGACGCTCACTCATGATCTTACAGGTGTTATGACGTATCTTGAGTTCGAGGCCATGGGATTAAAACGAGTAAAAACAGACCTTTCCGTAAGCTATATTGACCACAATATCTTACAAGCCGATTTCAAAAATCCCGATGACCATCGGTTTTTGATGGATATCACAAATAAGTTTGGAATTATATGTACAAAGCCTGCCAGTGGTATTTGCCACCAATTACACTTAGAAAGGTTTGCTAAGCCCGGAACAAGCATCATCGGCAGTGACTCACACACGGTAAATGCAGGAGGGGTAGGGGCACTCGGGATTGGAGCTGGCGGGCTGGACGTGGCAATGGCCATGGCCGGTGAGCCATTTTATATCAAAATGCCTGAAATTACAAAGGTTGTACTTACTGGAGAATTGCCGCCGTTGGTGTCAGCTAAAAATGTGATATTAGAGATTCTCCGGAGAATTTCAGTTAAAGGCGGGATTAATTGCATATTAGAATATACCGGACCAGGTGTAGCAACGTTAAATGTAACGGAAAGAGCTACCATTTGTAACATGGGCGCAGAAACAGGCGCAACCACATCCGTGTTCCCCAGTGATGAAATCACCCGCCAATGGTTTAAGGCGCAAGGCAGAGAACAAGACTGGGTTGCAATTTTGCCGGATGAAGATGCGGTATATGATAGCGTAATCGAAATTAACATGTCTGAACTCGACTCTCTTATTGCATTGCCGCATCAGCCTGACAATGTCGTGCCTGTTCGGGAGGTAGCAGGAATGGCTATTGATCAAGTCATGTTTGGGGGCTGTACCAATTCCTCTCTGCAGGATGTGCTGTCAATCGCAAAGATTCTTGATGGAAAAACCGTTCATAGTAATGTTGATGCTGCACTCTATTGCGGAAGCCGTCAAGTCATGCTAGAAAGTATGCGCCGTGGAGTTATTGATAATTTGATGTGTTCAGGTGTGCGTATTATGGAAATGTTCTGTGGTGCTTGTAATGGTATGGGATTTGCACCGCCGACAAATGGGATATCACTAAGAACCGGTCCAAGGAACTTTATCGGGCGCTGCGGAACTGAATCGGCAAACGTTTACCTCGTCAGTCCTGAAGTTGCAGCGGCTTCGGCAATCAGAGGGCGAATCACTGATCCACGTGATTTAGGGCTAGCTTCACTTCGTTATGAGATACCAGCACGCTTTATTATTGACGAAAGCATGTTTCTGAAGCCCTCAGAACAATATGATGATAAGCCAATTAGACGCGGTCCAAATATCCGGCCATTGCCGGAATTCGAAGCGCTTGGTGAGGATATTAGCGGGGAAGTTCTCATCAAAGTTGAGGATGATATTACAACAGACCATATTGTGCCAGCAGGGGCGAATTTTATGCCAATCCGCTGCAACACTCCCGAAATAGCAAAGTATGTCTTTAAAGTGATTGATGAGTCCTTTGCGGAGAGGGCGAAAAAAGTCGGCAGCGGTATTGTTATTGCCGGGCATAATTATGGTCAGGGCTCCAGCCGTGAGCAGGCTGCCCTGGCACCTAGATACTTGGGAGTAAAGGCTGTAATTGCCAAGAGCTTTGCCCGGATTCATCTGGCTAACCTGGTAAACTTCGGAATTATCCCGCTAATTTTTACGGATGAGAGTGATTTCGCAGCTTTCGAACAGGGTGACGTGATCTCACTCGACACAGCTTTATTACAAGAAGGGACTCCATATATTGTGCGTAATCGTTCTAAGAACTTGGAAATAAAAGTAGGGAGTCCTTTGTCGCAAGACGAGTTAGATATTGTGAAAGTGGGAGGCAGGCTTAACTGGATTAAAATACGCAATAGCTGATTCTGCATATTGCGGTTCTGTAAAAGTCGGGGATAAATGAAGTCAGAAATCGGCATGTGAAATAAAACTCGTAGCTGTTGGAGGTCTATATGAACGCAATAGAAAAACGCATGGTTTCTATCTTGAAAGAGCTTCGTGAGAATTATGGTGTTACAGGTGTTAAAGTGGCAATGGAAGCGGAAGGGATTCGCCTGGATGAAATGCTTAGAACAAAGGAAGTTGTTTTACGGGCAGGCGTGGATTTAACTGTCAAAATTGGTGGCTGTGAAGCACTAACTGATTTACGAATTGCCAAGATGATTGGTGTTGATACGGTATTGGCACCCATGATCGAATCCAAGTTTGCATTAGAAAAGTTCTTAGAGATGGTGGAAAGTGAGCTCTTGCCGGAAGAGCTTGAAGATGCTAATTTGCTTATCAATATTGAAACTGTTGATGGGTATGAAAAATTTGACCAAATACTCGCAGCAGATAACATTAAATTGTTAAATGGAATCGTATTGGGGCGTACTGATTTAAGCAGTGCTTTAAAACTCGGAGATGTCAACTCTCCTAAGGTATTGTCTATTGCAAAAAGTATTTTTTTAAAAGCAAAGCAAAAAAATCTTCAATGCCTGGTTGGAGGCGGCATAACTCCAAAATCAGTTTCATTTTTACGTGAATTAAAGGGACTCATCGATGGTTTTGAAACAAGAAAAGTAGTCTTTGGTAACTATAATCAGGCAGAAGTACATATGGAAGAAGGCATTATACATGCATTGACTTTCGAGTATTTATGGTATGAATGGAAACAGCAGTACTACGGACGGTTGGTTAAGGAAGATGTAGCTAAGATGAAAGGGTTAGCTACAATTATTAATCCTGAGTTATGAATTATAAATATGTAGCTTGCTTACTTTTCTGAGAGTCATCAAAGAAGTGGCGAAATTCACACGCATAAAGAGATGCCTCCCAAATCACATTTGATTGGGGAGGCATTTCACTTTTAGGCAAATTCCTGCAATCGTTTTAGCTAAATCTTACGGCAGTGTAGGTTGCTGTTTTATCGTATTTGGGTATAATTACATTAGGAATAGAGGCAAGCTATGGTAATTTTAACTATAAAAAGATAAAATTCAAGAAAACCGACGAAAGCAAATTCTAGATGCTGCTTATACTTTATTCGACCCAAAGAGCTACGCAGACTAGGAGGGAAGGTGGAATTTTGAATTATTTCGATGGAAAATACACGTTAATCTTAGAGAGTGCACTCGAAACATTAGATGGCTTAATTATTACAGATATTGCTGGAAAAATTGTCTTTTTAAATAAGAAATATGCTGAAATTATGAATGTTTCTCAGGAAGCGGTAATTGGTAAGCAGGTACGTGATGTTATTCCTCAAACTCGTATGGATATTGTTGCGAAAACTGGTGTAGCAGAAATTGGTTCTGTCCATTTAATTAATGGCAATATCCCAGTAGTCTGTAATAGAATACCAATCAACCATAATGGACAACCAGTTGGTGTCGTTGCTATAACTACTTTTCGCAAATTAGACGAAGTAAATGGATTATTAGAAGAGATCGATCGGTTAAAGTTTGAATTAAAGCATGTTAAAGCGGAGTTAGGGAAGCTGAGGGGGGCAAAATATTCATTAGAGCAGATCATTGGAGATTCCGCTAAGATGAAACAAGTTAAGTCACTTTTGCAAAAAGTTGCTCCTTCGACACTAACTATCCTTATTAGCGGTGAGACTGGAACCGGGAAAGAGTTAATTTCTCATGCTTTACATCAATTGAGCCCCCGTCGTCATAAGCCTTTTATTAGAATCAACTGCGCAGCTATACCCAGAGAGCTATTAGAAGCAGAATTGTTTGGTTATGAAGAAGGAGCCTTTACTGGTGCAAAAAAAAGTGGCAAGCCCGGTAAATTCGAGCTGGCAAATGGGGGAACACTTCTACTTGATGAAATAAATGAATTACCACTTTATCTTCAATCGAAACTATTACGTGTTATACAAGAAAAAGAAATTGAAAGACTTGGCGGCGTAAAAACTATTGAACTTGATATAAGATTAATCTGTACTACCAATCAAAATATGCAAGATTTAGTACGTAAGGGTGAATTCCGTCAAGATCTATATTACCGTATCAATGTTGTAGAAATAAACAGTCCTCCATTGCGGGAGCGAGCAGAGGAAATTGAATCATTGATAGAGCATTTCATTGAAAAAGTAAATCAAAATCATGGACTAAATATTAGTGGAATACAAAGTGGAGTGTTGCAGCTGTTTCGTAAATATAATTGGCCAGGTAATATAAGAGAGCTCGAACATGTTATTGAACGGGCTGCTGTTATTGCAGGTGCGGGTGATTTAGGCATAGAGCATTTTGACTATCTAATGCCACGCATGATAGAAACAGTGAGTGATGATAGTGGTGATAGCGTTGGGCAGAGCTTGGAAGTGGCCAAAGAATTGGCAGAAAAACAAGCTATAGTGAAAGCACTATTGAGATCGAATGGTAATAAAACACTAGCAGCTGAAGAACTCAATATTCATCGAACCGTCTTACATCAAAAAATAAAAAAGTATGGAATTATGATTTAGCTTAATAAATAGAAACCCCGTCTTCTCAATTTGTGAAGACGGGGTTTTTCTGTTGCTTTCCATTAAAAAACTACACAGGTGTAGTAGATAGACTACACTCGTGTAATCAGAACTGTTTGAGAATAGTGAATGATAAGGATTTATGCCATTGGCACGAATTTTGCTCTATAGATAGATGGCAGGAAGAAGTGGAAAGGAGGATAGTAGCTGTTTCTACTAATTTAGTTTAAAAGAGGAGAGAAAAAATGACAGAAAAAGTAATCATCACCGCTGCAATAACAGGAGCCGTTCACGTCCCCAGCATGACACCTTATTTACCTATTACTCCTGAGCAAATCATTGAAGATGCAGTCAAGGCCTGCGATGCAGGCGCTTCTGTAGTGCATATTCACGCTCGTGATCCCCAAACAGGTAAACCAACCAGTGATATTGGCTTAATGAGTGAAATTGTTGATGGTATTAAGCGCCGCTCAGATGTTGTTATTTGTATAACAACAGGTGGTGCTATAGGTATGACGCTCGAAGAAAGATTAGTTGCTGTTCCTATGTTTAGACCAGAATTGGCCTCATGCAACGCCGGCTCAGTAAACTTTGTATTGGCACCGGCTGCAGCCCGAATTCAACAGCCTAAGTTTGATTGGGAGATTCCATTTCTAGAGGCAACTAATGATCTTGTTTTTGCTAATACATTTAAAGGCCTTGAGTATTATATTAAAACAATGAATGAACATGGAACATTACCTGAGTTCGAAGTTTATGATGTAGGCATGATCAATAACATCGCTTATTTCGTAAAGAAAGGAATTATTAAAAAGCCGGTATACCTGCAATTTGTAATGGGTGTACTTGGTGGAATACCAGCTAGCATTGAAAACTTAGTGTATTTGGTTAAAACTGCGCGTGAACAACTTGGCGAGTTTACCTGGTCTTGCGCTGCCGCAGGCAAATATCAGCTTCCGCTTACAACAGTTGCACTTGCAATGGGTGGAAATGTCCGAGTTGGTCTGGAAGATAATATATATATTAAGCCAGGTATATTAGCTAAATCTAGCAGTGAGCAAGTAGCAGTTATTAGAAATATTGCGGAAAGCTTGGGCAAAGAGATAGCTACACCGAAAGATACAAGAACAATACTAAACTTAAATGGCTTATAACGCTTATATGTGTATCTTAAAGATAAAATGGTGAATTGAGGAGTTAGAATAATTAAATTAAGTATTCTAACACTATAGAAATTTAGCGATCAAGGAGTGGACATTATGCCCATTATTATTTTAGTGCTTGGTATCGCATTTCTTTACTTCTTACTAGTAAAATGCAAATTGAATGCATTTCTATCACTGTTAATCACCTGCTTGGTTGTTGGTTATGCCGAGGGCTTACCGCTAACAAAGCTGATTGCTTCAATCGAAGCGGGTATGGGCGGAACACTGGGCCATCTTGCCATTATCTTAGGTCTTGGTGCCATGTTTGGTAAAATTATGGCAGATGGTGGAGGTGCACAAAGAATAGCTGACACTTTAATCGCCAAGTTTGGTCGTAAACACGTAGCTTGGGCGGTTGCTATAACTGGCTTTGTTGTGGGCATTACCTTATTTTGGGAAGTCAGTTTTGTTGTATTAATTCCGATCGTATTTACAATATCGGTAGCCGGAAAAATTCCTTTGCTTGAAGTAGGCCTCCCGATGTTATCAGCAATTACGATAAGCCATTGCTTCCTACCTCCTCATCCGGGTCCTGTTGCAATAGCAAATATATTTCATGCAAATATCGGGTTGGTACTTGTCTATGGAATTATCATTTCCATTCCAACTTTATTAGTGACGGGACCCTTGTTTTATAAGCTTGTCAAAAAAGCTGGAGTAAATACTGAAATACCCAGTGGACTTAAAGTTGGAAAAGTATTCGAAGAACACGAGCTGCCTGGCTTTCTCATTAGCTTTTTTACAGCCCTTGTTCCTGTAATTATTATTATAGCTTCACTGGTAATCGAGGCAGCTTTTCCTAAAGATTCCCTTATTGTTACGGTATTTAAGTTTATTGGTACTACCGACATGGCCCTGCTAATAGCGTTATTAGTTTCCATGTATTCGTTTGGTTTTGCCCAAGGCAAAAACATCAAGGAGCTGATGTTATCCGCCGAACAGTCCATAAAGTCCATTGCGATGATTATCCTCGTCATCGGCGGAGGTGGTGCGTTTAAACAGGTTATTATTGATAGTGGAGTAGGTCAATATGTAGCTTCTTTAATGGTGGGAATGCCACTATCTCCTTATATTGTAGCCTGGGTGATTACAGCAGTTATACGAGTTGCGATAGGCTCGTCCACTGTAACTTTATTTACAGCAGCAGGCCTTCTATTGCCATTACTTTCTCAACCAGGTGTAAATCCTGAGCTGATGGTGATAGCGCTGGCTTGCGGCTCAGTATTTTTTGATCCACCTACGGATGCCGCTTTTTGGATGGTTAAAGAGTACTTTAACTTTACTTTACCTCAAATGTTTGTTATATGGGGTGGGTTAACGTCTCTCATTGCAATTATGGGACTAATTGGAGTCATAACTCTGAGCTTTTTCATATGACCATCAATAGAAGAGTATAAGCAGCAGTAAACATGAGGAGGAATATGCATGAAAAAAATTGGAATTATCGGATCAGGAACGATGGGACACGGTATAGCTACAGCGTTTTCTATATATGGCTATGATGTGAACATTTATGATACGAATGCAGAAGTTCTTACAAAAGCTAAAGAGCTTATTAAACAAGAATTAGAACTATTCGTTAGCGAAGACTACCTTCCAAATTTGGAAATTGAAGCTTGCCTTGCTAATATTAAATTTTCGACTAACCTGCAAAGTACTGTGGCTGATCGTGATTATGTAATTGAAGCAGCTCCGGAAGTAATGGAGCTCAAGCAAAATTTATTTAAACAACTGGATGAACTGTGTCCTCCAACAACTATTTTTGCCAGTAATACCTCAAGTCTTCCTTTACAGGAAATGATGAAACTAGTTAGTGAAAACCGCAAACAGCGGATGATGATTAATCACATGTATAATCCAGCCCATCTTATGCCGATCGTAGAACTCTCTTTCTTTGGTAATATGCCTGAAGAGATATACCAAAAAGTCGATCAGCTTTATCGATCGATCAATAAACAACCAGTAAAAGTACTAAAAGATGTACCAGGGTTAGTTGCCAACAGAATTCAGCAAGGGCTTGCCAGAGAGGTATTTTCCCTTATTGAAATGGGAGTAGCAGAACCTGCGGAAATAGACAAGGCATTAAAGTTTGGTCCGGCTTTTCGCTATGCTACTACGGGACATTTAGAAGTTACTGACTTTGGCGGTTTAGATATTTGGTGCGTCGTAGGCGATAACTTGTTAAAAGTAATGGACAATTCACAAAGTGCCAATCAACTGCTTAGAAAGAAAGTAGATGAAGGCAAATTGGGAGTAAAAAGCGGGGAAGGATTTTATGAGTATTCTCCTGAGGAAGTACCAGAAGTCCGGAAAAAGTTTATGAAGAAGTTAATTCATCAATTAAAAGCATCTGAGTATTATATCTAAAATAAGACTTAGATACGAGCACAGGTCTGACTGTTAGTAAGAGTAGATAAGTGCAATCTAAGGTAAGGCTAAGGGTGCTTTGAAAGTATTGCAGCCATAGTCTTGCCTAATTTTTCTTATGACTAAGCATAAACTTAAACAATTTGAGACAGAAAACTGTCGAATTGAGGAATTTATTGTGGAGCTAAAGGTTAACTCTATTTTAGATTGCTTTATGCAGGCATTACCGTTATTTAATAGTTTGTTAAATAAAGAAATTGGCGTATCTTTAACCGATTTGGAGAAGTTCTTACTTTATAAACCGGCAAAGAATTTTGATATGAGAGTTTCACCGGGAGATCCTATAAAACCCGGCTCGGCAGTTGAGCAAGCTATTCGAGAGAGGCGCAGAGTTATAAGAAGAGGCGATAAGACCCTTTATGGAATGCCATATATTGCTGTGTGCTCTCCAATATTTGATGAGTTAGGGAATGTATTAGGATGTGCTGTAGTGACTGAACCAGTAGATATGCAGGATGCTATGAAGGAGATGGCTGGGATATTAAACCAGGGCATTAGTTCCATAGCTGGCACTTCAGAAAAAATATCCGCCCAGACACAAGAAATAGCTTCACTCATTACTAACTTAACTCAGGCTGCCCTGAAATCAGAGGAACGAGTGAGAGAAACAGACAAAATTATAGGACTTATTAAGAATATCTCAAGTCAAACAAATCTATTGGGGCTTAATGCCGCAATCGAGGCTGCGCGAGTTGGCGAAGCAGGGCGTGGTTTCAGTGTAGTAGCAGAGGAAATACGTAAGTTAGCTACTGAAAGCGCTACATCTGTAAAGAATGTTGATTTTATTGTTAAAGCAATTCAACAAGATAGTACTCAATCATACAGGCATTTTGTGCAAGTCAATGAAGCAATTAATCAAATTGCGTCATCAATTGTTGAAGTGACTAGCGCAATTCAGCAAGTCGGTTCTCTTGCTCATCAACTTGATGAGCTCGCTGATGAGCTAACCCAAAATACGTAATCGATCAAAGCGTTAAAGCTTTTCGATTTTATAATAGGTGGAGGATAGCATGTCTAAAATTACTACAATAGAACAAGCAATGCAGAAAATAGAAGATGGTATGACACTTATGATTGGGGGATTCCTTGCTGTAGGCACACCAGAGGTATTTGTGGACGCACTAGTAGCTCAAGGAACAAAGCAGCTTACTGTTATTGCGAATGATACGGCTTTTCCTGATAAAGGCATAGGGAAACTTGTGGTCGATGGCCTACTAAAGAAGGTAATTGTTTCTCATATTGGGACAAATCCGGAAACTGGAAGAAAAATGAACACGGGTGAACTTGAGGTTGAACTTCTACCACAGGGAACACTTGCTGAGCGTGTTCGTGCTGGTGGTGCCGGATTAGGCGGCATATTAACGCCGACTGGGATCGGAACAATAGTTGCCGAAGGAAAAGAAGTGATAACCGTTGACGGAAAAGATTTTCTGCTAGAAAAACCGTTAAGAGCTGATGTCGCTCTTATAAAGGCGTATAAGGCTGATACTGCAGGAAATTTAATATTTGAGCGCTCGGCCCGCAATTTTAACCCACTGATGGCTATGGCAGCCAGGGTCGTTATCGTCGAAGCAGAGAACATCGTAGAAGCTGGTCAAATTGATCCGGATCAGGTAATGACACCAGGTATTTTCATTGACTGGATTGTCCAGGGATAGGGGGGATTAAGAGATGGATGCAAAAACGATAATTGCTAAACGGGTTTCGCAAGAGTTTCAGGATGGTAATGTTGTAAATCTCGGTATTGGTATCCCAACATTAGCCGCAGACTTCCTGCCAGAAGGAGTAAGGGTTATCCTACAGTCTGAAAACGGCTTCGTTGGCTTAGCTCCACTAACTGGCCCACCTAATCCCAATTTGGTCAACGCAGGAGCTAAGCCTGTTTCAATCATTCCCGGTGGTGCTGTATTTGATAGTGCAATGTCTTTCGCTATTATTCGAGGGGGACATGTTGATATTACCGTGCTTGGCGCATTAGAAGTTGATCAGACAGGAAATCTTGCGAATTGGATGGTTCCGGGCAAACTTGTACCAGGAATGGGGGGAGCGATGGATTTAGTATCAGGCGCTAAGAAAGTGATTGTTGCCATGGAACATACTTCAAAAGATGGGGTTTCAAAGATCTTAAAAAAGTGCACTCTTCCATTGACTGGGAAAGGTGTGGTTGACTTGATTATTACAAATCTTTGTGTATTTGAGGTGGTTGAGGCTGGACTTGTTCTTAGGGAATTAGCACCCGAAGTATCAGTGGATGATGTGCGAGAAAAAACGGAAGCGAATTTTTCAGTTGCAGTTCCCTTGCTTACGATGAAACTTGCGTAATGATTAACGATTGAACAGAGTGTTTGCGAATGCAAAGGAAAAACATGCAATGAAGCATACGCAATTTAAAAAGGCGCCTTACGCTTTGCGAAAGTGCCTTTTTGCCGACGATCTGAACAGGAAGCTATTAGCTTGCTGTTCTTTTTATATTAGAGATTTTTTCTTTACAAAGCTGAATATTTGAGTATATCAGCTAAATAGGTACTGCTGCCAAACCATGCTTACTCATCATGTCAAGCCAGTCCCGAACCGGTTGACGGGAAAGCCGCTTGGGATGAACAACTGCATACGTCTGCCAGCGGGGCGGCAAGGGTGAACCGGTGAGGGGAATTTCAATTACGGAGTTTCTGTTCAAGGCTTTTTGAACAGTAGAACGGGTCAGAATAGCTGAACCGGCTCCGTCTTCAACAAGGGAAACAATAAAAGACGGATTACCGATGTTAGCGTGAAACCAACGTGTTCCTGGCAATAATTGGGCAATCCAATCACTGAAAGCTCCTCCCCAGTTATGAAACAGAAAATCAATCTTTGCCAGGTCCTTAACCGGCATTTCCACCTGATTTGCAAGCGGATCACCGGGAGGACATATTAAAACAAAATCTTCTTCATTACATAGGAATGTTGTAAACCGGCGAATTCTTGGCAACTGATAAACGATTGCAATATCGATAATGCCGTCTACCAAAGACTGCAAAATATCCGTTGAATGGCCGGCAACTGCTTTTACCGAGATGCGGGGAAAGCAGCGCAAATATTCACGGTAAACCGGGAGTAAGAGATTTGGCATTGCTGAATATACATTTCCTATAACTAAGCGGTCATCAAATAGGGCTGCTGAATTTAAAAGGGCTTTGCCATTTTCGAAGTCTTCCAAGATATGCTGGGCATAAGGAAGAAACATAAGGCCACTTTGCGTCAATACCACACGCTGATTATCTCTGATAAACAATTTTTGCCCTAATGTCTTTTCCAGCTCGGCGATACGGGCACTAACTGTTGATTGGACAATATTTTGTATTTCTGCCGTTTTTGAAAAGCTCTTCGTTTGGGTTAAAATTTGCATTGTTTTTAAAACTTCTATATCCACTAAGGCTCTCCTTATCTAGTGTATTAAAAATTTCGATAGCAATTATTAATATGTTTCGTTTTACAAATAAAAACTCCTTTCTTTATAATAAAGATAGTTACCGTTATTGAAAAACATTATCAACTACATAGATTGAACAGGTGTTGCTATATGCGACTTAATAGAAAAACCGGTTAAAGGCCGGTGCGGTCCCGCCACTGTAATGGGGAGCAGACTCAAGATAATACCACTGGGATATACATCCTGGGAAGGTTTGGGTAAGCAATGAGCCAGAGCCAGGAGAACTGCCTGTATGACGTCACCATTTGACCTGCGAGCGACAGGGAGGGGATTAAAACGGCAGCTGCAATGGCTAAAACCGTATGAGCCCTTTCCTTTTTTATCTATTAAGAAGGACAGGGCTGTTTTATTTATCGGCGAGAGCTCTATAATCAGAGCAGTACATACCTGCTTTGCATTCATAGATGATTATTCGAAAGACGAGGGGAGCAAGACATGAGAAAACGACTAAGAAAACAAGTAATCACGGCGCTTACTTTAACGCTGATGACGGGTATGGGGGTGGCTGCAGCAGAGGAAAACCCGTATGCTGACGTGTCTCAAAATCACTGGGCTTATGCTGAAATTGATGCATTGGTCCAGGATAAGCTGATTGCTGGCTATGATGCGGCTGCCTATGACAAAGATAAAGTTGCTACCCGCTATGAAATGGCCCGGTTTTTAGCCAATGCACTGAGTAAATATGATCAGGCTGACAAACAGCAAAAGGCAAAGATTGACCGGCTGGCACATGAATTTGCCGTAGAGCTGAATACGCTTGGCGTGCGGACAGTGCAAACAGAACAACAGCTCCCTAAAGAAGCGGTGCAGCCGGCAAAACAAACGAAAGCAAAGAAAACGTCAGTTACGATTGACGGCGAGACTTTAATTGAAGCCTCAGATGTGGACAGTAAAAAACAAGAAGGCAGCAATGCCTTTAATTGGCGGCAGCGGCTGCACCTCAACGCCGATTTCAATGACCGGGTGAGCTATAAATCACGTATTCAGGCCAGCGGCAAATTTGGCAGCGGCAGCTCAGAAAACGGGAATACATCCAATGAAATGCGCTTTACCCGCAGCTATATCCAAGTGAAAGATTTCTTTGGCATTGATCAGTTTCAGGCCGGCCGGATGGCGCTGGCTGTTGGCCGTTATTTTCCCCTGGCCTTGCAGGGCGATGCTGACGGTGTTGCGCTGAAACATCAGTTCGGCAAAACCAGGCTGGACGGCTATTGGGTCAATCCGGAAAAAAATACTGATTTAAAAGGGATAAATCTGAATTTTGCACCCACAAAATCCTTTGAATATAATGTAGGCTATATTTCTGCTGATGGCAGCCTTAAAACGGATGCTCCAGCAGTGGCAGCAAACTATGTGGATACCGGCCTTTCATGGGAAATACAAAAAGGGGTTACCGGCGTACTTAATTACACAAAATCCGATGCCTCCGGCTCACCCGATGCATGGGCGGCCCAAGTCTCGTATAACTGGGTAAGCGGCAAGCGGCAAGCAGGATTTTATTCCTATGAGGGACTTGTCAACATCCTCGTACCCCATGATCAGGCTATTGCTCTTACCTACCGGGATATTGATAAAGATGCCTTGCCTGGCAATTACGGCAACTTTACTGGGGTTGGTGAAGCCAAGACAAACGGCCATAAAGGGTTGATGCTTGGGTATCAGAATATGGTAATGGATGGTATCCGTATGTCGCTGCAGTATCAAAATCTGGAGGATAAGTTAACCGGTAAGCATGACCACCGTTATTACGGAGCTTTTGATATGTATTTTAATTAATGCTTCGCTGATACGGCAAAAGAGGAAGGGGATTAAGAAGTGAGTAGCAAGAGTTATAAGAAATTATTTGCAATAGCAATAGTGATTACTATGCTGGGCAGCATACTTCTGGCTGCGGGCTGCGGCGGCAGTAAAAATGAGAAGACACAGGCAACGGCAAAAGACGAGATTGTTGTTGCTATCGGCGGTGAAAAGGCCTCGGGCTTTGATCCCGTTACCGGCTGGGGGGCCCAGGGGGGAACTTTGTTTCAAAGCAAGTTATTGGATGTCAGCCCGGACAATAAAATCGTCAAGGATCTGGCAACCGATTATAAAGTAAGCAGCGATGGCCTGACCTGGACCTTCACTATCCGGGAAGGCGTAAAATTTCATGACGGCAAATCGCTGACGGCTAAGGATGTGGCCTTTACTTTTAATAAAACAAAGGAAGCGGCCAGTTTCGTTGATTTAACCGAGATGGATAAAGCGGAAGCAGTGAATGATAAGACTGTTGTTTTCCATATGAAGAAGCCAATGTCGATTTTTCCATATCAGGTGGCAACACTGGGGATTGTTCCGGAACATTTATATGGTGACGGTAAAGCTTATGCCCAGCAGCCAATTGGCTCCGGTCCGTATAAATTCGTCCAGTGGGACAGAGGCCAGCAGCTGATTGTAGAACGCAATGATGATTATTATGGCGGTAAAGCACCGTTTAAACGGATTGTCTTCTTGTTCCTGAACAATGATGCCGCATACGCGGCGGCACAGGCCGGCAAGGTGGATGTGGTAAAAACAACGGAAGCACTGGCCGTCAAAGCCATACCGGGTTATAACATTGTTGACTGCAAAACCTTTGACTTCCGCTCCGTCTCGCTGCCTGTTCAAACTCCGGGAGAAAAAAGCGGGGAAGGCTATGAGATCGGCAATGCGGTTACCAGCGATAGTATAATCAGAAAAGCTCTGGCTCTGGGTGTAAACAGAAAACAAATGATTGACAATGTATTGAACGGTTATGGACAGCCTGTCTTTACCATTTCCGATTATCTGCCATGGGAGAATAAAGCGATCCAATGGAAAGACGGCGATATTGCCGGTGCAAAAGCACTGCTGGAGCAAAATGGCTGGATGGATGCGGATGGTGACGGAGTTCGTGAAAAGAATGGCTTAAAAGCAGAGTTTCATCTTGTTTATGAAGCCGGTGATTCCACGCGTGAATCGATTGCAATGGCTTTCAGTGAACAGGCGAAAGCGCTTGGCATCAATGTTATTGCTGATGGACTTGGTTCTTCGGACCGCGTTAACCATAAGCATAAAGATGCCTTTCTCCTGGGGGGCGGTGCTTATAGCCCTATCTATATGCTGAATGCCCTGCACAGCCGGTTTGCGGCTAAAGGCGGCTGGTTTAATATTGTTGCCTATAAGAATCCGGTTGTAGATGGTTATCTGGATGCGGCAATTGGCGCACTGGATGATCAGACAGCTGATGAGAACTGGCGCAAAGCCCAGTGGGACGGCCAGACTGGCGGCAGTGTTCTGGGAGATGCTCCATATATTTATCTCATGAACATCAGCCATCTGTATTTTGTCCGCGATGGTCTGGATCTTGGTAAACAAAAATGGCATCCCCATGATCACGGGTTTGTCGTGATCAGCAATATTATGGACTGGTCCTGGAAAAAGTAGATGAAATCAAACCTGCAATGAGCCCCGAAGCGGCAGTGCTGTCTGCTCCGGGGCCGGGGTTTGTCTGAGAGGAGGAATTTCGCATGCCTATGATCACATATATAGGCCGGACATTGGTGCGGGGTATCGGGTTGCTGGTGGCAGTTATTCTTGTAACTTTTGTGCTTGTACAAGCATCGCCGATTGATCCGATGGAAGCCTATGTTACGGCCGAGAATCCTGTATCGCTAGAGCAAAGAGCGGCTATTGCCGAATACTGGGGTCTGAATGATCCGCCCCTGGAAAGGCTGGGCAAATGGGTCAGTGCATTGGTCCATGGCGATATGGGGACATCTATGTATTACCAGCAGCCGGTGACGGAAGTCATACGGGTTCATTTTACGAACTCGCTCATGCTGATGGGGGTTGCCTGGATTTTTTCCGGTTTCTTCGGCTTTATTCTAGGTGTTGCTGCAGCTGCTTGTCAACACACGAGAGTAGACAAATTTATTAAGGTATATTGTCTGCTCATTGCATCTGCGCCCGTATTTTGGCTGGGACTGTTAATCTTGATGGTATTTGGCGTATGGCTGGGATGGTTCCCAATTGCGCTGGGTACACCTATCGGGAAAGAGACGGCAGCGGTTACGTTCGGCGACCGCTTATACCATCTGGTACTGCCGGCACTTACCTTATCGGTTACGGGAATTTCCCAGATCGCTTTGCACACCCGGCAAAAATTAATTGATGTATTGAACAGTGACTATGCGCTATTTGCTGCCGCCCGCGGTGAAACGAAATGGCAGATTGTGTATCATCACGGCTTACGCAATATTTTATTGCCGGCAGTTACGTTACAGTTTGCCTCAATCAGTGAGCTGTTTGGCGGTTCGGTGTTGGCAGAAAAGGTCTTTTCTTATACGGGGTTGGGCTATGTGGCCGTTGTTGCCGGAACAAAACTGGATTTGCCTCTGCTCTTGGGTATTGCATTGTGCAGCGGATTTTTTGTCTTTGCCGGCAATTTGATTGCCAATCTGCTGTACCCAGTGATTGATCCGCAAATCAGGGAGGGGATACCGCATGAGTAATATAAGTTGCCAGACTGTTCACAAGGGTACATCCTATTGGCAGTTCAATCTCCGTACGCGCACGCTGGCCGCTATTGCCGGCGCGGTGCTTATCTTAGCGGTGATTGCGACTGCTGGAGTGCTGCTAGATCCATCCGCTTATGCACCGCAGTTTCAGCAGAAGAATCTGGCGCCATCGCCGGTGCATCCCTTTGGGACAGACTGGATGGGCCGCGATATGTTTATGCGTACCGTAAAGGGACTATCGATTAGCTTGTGGATCGGGCTGCTGGCTGCTACCGTCAGTTCGTTGATTGCCGTTATGATGGGAATTGCGGCAGCTACCATGGGCCGCAGGGTCGACAGCTTTATTCTGTGGCTGGTGGACTTAATGCAGGGGATTCCTCACCTGATTCTATTAATGCTTATTTCCTTTGTACTGGGCAAAGGCATGTTTGGTGTATGGATGGGAGTAGCACTGACTCACTGGCCGATACTGGCAAGGGTAATCCGGGCGGAAGTATTGGCAGTACGCAATTCCCAGTACGTGCTGGCCGCCCGGAAACTGGGGACAAGCCGCTGGAAGATTGCCGTAAAACACATCCTTCCCCATGTTGTGCCCCAGTATATTGTCGGCTTGATTTTGCTTTTCCCTCATGCTATTTTACATGAAGCGTCCATTACTTTTTTGGGATTTGGACTGTTGCCGCGTGAACCGGCAGTCGGTATTATTCTATCCGAATCGATGCGGTATCTGACGGCCGGTATGTGGTGGCTGACAGTCCTGCCCGGTGCTTCGCTGCTTATGATGGTACTTTTGTTCGACCGAATTGGCGAAAACCTGCAAAGGCTGCTGAATCCGGCAAGCGCCCAGGAATAGGAGAGGAGTACAATGAAAACCAACGATACTGCTCCGGTGTTGGATATTCAAAATTTAGCTGTCAAATTTCGCATGTATGATAAAGGACTCAGGCAAACCGAGCTTCAGGTTATTTCCGATATTAACCTGAGTATTAAGGCTGGAGAAATTGTGGCGGTCGCTGGATCATCAGGCAGCGGCAAGAGCTTGCTTGCCCATGCGATTCTGGGGATTTTGCCAAAAAATGCTGCTGTCAGCGGCAGTATGAAGTATTGTGGGACAGAGCTTACACCTGCAGTACAGGAGAGCTTACGGGGACGCGATATCGCGCTGGTGCCTCAGTCAGTCTCTTACCTGGATCCACTGAAAAAAGTCGGACCTCAGGTACGGGGCCTGTATGGCACCAAAGAACAGCAGGCTCAGGTATTTAAACGGTTTGAGCTGACTGAAGAAACGGCGGAAAAATATCCGTTTCAGCTGTCAGGCGGAATGGCACGGCGGGTCCTTGTTTCCACTGCCGTTATCAGTGATGCTAAGCTCATCATTGCCGATGAGCCAACACCGGGACTCAACCCCGAAATTGCAGAGAAAACAATGAAATTTTTCCGGGAACTTGCTGACGAAGGCAAAGCAGTCATGCTGATTACGCACGACATTGATTTGGCTTTTCTGTTCGCCGACCGGATTGCGGTATTTTATGCAGGCACAACGGTGGAAATTGCCCCTGTTGCTGATTTCATTAAGGGCGGCGATGCCCTGCGTCATCCCTACAGCCGGGCTTTATGGAATGCTTTGCCGCAAAACGGTTTTCAGCCGATTAGAGGCGGTCAGCCCTATGCCGGCAGCTTGCAGTGCGGCTGCCCGTATGCAGCGCGCTGCAACCGCTGCTCACCGGAATGCACTGCCGCCCAAACAATAAAAATGCAGACCGTCAGAGGTGGGGAGGTACGCTGCTGTCATGCTACTTGAGGCAAAAAATATCAGTTTTCGCTACCACAATGGTTCATGGATATTAAAAGATGTTACGTTATCCGTAGGCGAGGGCGAGCGTGTTGGCCTGGTTGGCCCGTCCGGGTACGGAAAGAGTACCTTGTCTAAAATACTGGCAGGCTATATAAAACCGGCATCCGGTAAGGTATTACTTGATGGCCGGGAACTGCCAGCTGAAGGATATAGCCCACTCCAACTAATCTATCAGCATCCGGAAAAGGCAATAAATCCGTTGTGGCGCATGAAAGATATCCTACAGGAAGGCTGGACTCCCGATCAAGGTACACTGGATGCTATGGGCATTGAACAGGGCTGGCTTGACCGGTGGCCAAGTGAATTATCCGGCGGTGAAATGCAGCGTTTTTGCATTGCCAGAGTACTTGGACCCAAAACACGGTTTTTAATCGCCGATGAAATGAGCACAATGCTTGATGTGATTACCCAGGCTCAGATATGGGAACTGCTGGTTCGAATTGTGGATGAACGCCGCATGGGCTTAATTGTGGTCACCCATAATGAAGCACTTGCTGAAAAAGTATGCACCCGCATTATTTCATTGCCGGAACTGAATAAGCTGTAACGCTTATGCTGATTTCCTGCATTATTGAGGAGAGAGGAACATGAATAAGCCCGAACCGGTTTACGATGCCTGGGTGAAGGATATAGCAGGTGAAAATGAAATGGAAGAAAGGCATCGTCCCGGTTGGCAAGCTGTGGTTGATGCCATGAAGGAGCAGCAATTAACGAAAGCCACTGTCTTGGATTTCGGCTGCAATCAGGGCGGATTCCTGCGATATTTATATGAACGTAAGCCCTTTAAAACAGCAACAGGCATTGATCTTGGCGCAAAGTCGATAGCAGTTGCTGAAGAACGCCGTGGTCAGCTACCTCTCAGATATGCTGTTACCGGTTCACCCGAAAAGCTTGGCGAACGGTTTGATATTGCCTTCAGTTTATCGGTGCTTTACTTGGTTGGCGATCTGGCAGAGCATGCTGCTAAGATCAGGCTTTCGCTCAATCCGGGCGGCGTATATTACGCCACGTATACCGATTATCATAATAATCCAAGCGCAGCTTATTTTCTGCAGACAATATCTCAGGAGAGTGTGCTAAAACCCAACCTGCACACTCTTGATGCAATTGCCGGAGCTTTTTTTACGGAAGGATTTCAGGTCGGCATCAAAAAAATGATTCCTGTTGATTTTGTTGAACTGCTGCCACAGCATAAGTATATTTTATGTAATGAAGATTACATTAAGACCAAGTACGAATCGACCTACCTGTTTCGTTTCAGCCTGCCCTAAGTTTGACGGAGACGGCATCGCTAAGAAATGTGATATGCCGTAAGGACTTGGACGCTTATTTTGCCGACGGATTGTTGGGTGGGGGTGTTTGGGGAACGTTCTGCTCGTGATTCTGAGGCACAATAGGATCGCCTGTATATACATAGGGGTTAGGCAAGGGGTCTATAGTGGAAACCGCAGCTGCTTTCAATAAAGGAACTGGAACTCCCTCATAGTTCCCTTGCTGAATCATGCCGCGTACTTCCAACCACGTGTCATTTTTATATGCAGCATTATCGGCCCATTCTACAATTAAACCGCTAGGGACTGCATCGGCGGCGCAGCAGGAAATTTCAAACCGTACCACCATGAACTGATTGTCGTTAAGACCCACTGGCCGATAGACAAAGCCTTTTAGCTTGATTTCCCGGTTGATAAAATTCGCCGTGTCTTCGTACATCGCGGTAATCAAACGGATATGGTTTTCATCATTAATATAGAGAATAGGAGCTTGTTTTGGGACAGATGCTGAAAGCCGTTGCTGTATTTTGGTGTTGATTGGAGGAGCGGATGCAGTGTTATCCAATAGGGTTGATGCAGTAGTGGGACCCCTAAAATGCTTCAGCCCTTTTTGTCCAGCGGTTATTGATCCTAAGGATTTGGCCGGTATGAGAAAACATATGGCAAGGGTACCGATAAAAATATAATAAAAGCATCCGGCAAACTTATGATCTTGCCTTCCGGCATTGCTTGCTAAGCTATCACTGACAAATCGTATGGTTTGTACAGTAGCTAGCAGGGCAAAGATAGCCAAGCCGACTGTGGCATTATAAGTGAATTGCGGGTGGATTAATTGCAACAGATCACCCTTTGTTATCACCCGGTAAAACAAGAACGTGAAACAAACTAGAATCAGTAGGCGCAGCAAATTTTCGGTTGCATGTGAAAGTCTATGCAAGCGCGAACACCTCCCAAAGATGAGGAAGATAGTTAATCAGCAATGAAAGCAGGAAAACAATAGTTGTAATCAGGAGTATCAGTTTAATTACATAATATACTTTAAATGCAGTAAACATCATAATGACATTTTTGATATCCAGCATAGGCCCATAAATCAAGAACGAAGCAATTGCACCTGGCGTAAAAGAGGCCGCAAATGGGGCTGCAATAAATGCGTCTGCCTGTGAACAGACAGAAATAACGAAAGCAAAACCCATCATTCCCAGAATGGATACAATAGGTTCCTGTCCTACGCTCAACAACAGCGTTCGTGGAACTGTTACCTGGATAACTGCCGCGAGAAATGAGCCGATCAAAAGGAATCGTCCCATATCAAAGAACTCGTCGCACGTATGGTACAGCATGTCTCGTAATCGGATCAATAATCCCGGGTGATGCTGCGAATGCTCGTGACTACAGCCACATCCAGAGTGACCGCAGCTATGACCTTCAGTGTAAGAAGTGAGTACTGCAGACTTTGTCCCTCCAGTATATAATAGAATTCCGATGAGGTTTGCAGAAACAAAAGTGCCGACGAAGCGGTATACCAGCATGTCATAGGAGGAATTAAAGGCAAGGTACGTGGAGAAACCAACTAAAGGGTTAATAACCGGTGCCGCTAACATGAAGGGTACTGCGATATACGCAGGAACGCCTTTTTGAATTAGCCGGCGGACGATCGGGATAATGCCGCACTCACATAAGGGGAAGAAGATTCCCAGTAAGCTGCCGCAGGCGATGCCAATCATACTGCTTCTGGGCAATAAACGATGGATTAACTTATCGGAAATAAAGATATGAATAAACGAAGAAACAATCACTCCAATTAAGACTAACGGAAAGGCTTCGATGATAATACTGAGAAAAATAGCAGTCATTTCCTGCAAAAAGTCAGTTTGAGCTCCAGGCAATACGCTGGGAAGCCAAGCAGCGGGATTCAATGTACTCGCCAGGAGCAGGAGCGATAGGCTTAAAAGCTTACTTAAGTGAGAATTTACGTTTGTCTCCATGGTAACCTCCATTTGTGACACATCTATTAATAAGTATGATAATTAAATAATAATATTACTATTAAATAATATTATTATTTAATGCAACCACGATGCCTTAGGGGGAAGTCTGTTTGCTTGTTGTACTATAAACTGCTCTAATTAAACAAAAGTCAAAGCCCTGTATCATGTATTGACACAGGGCTTTGACTTTTTTAAGTTTGTAAAGATCAAGCTGTAGTGATGTTGGAGACGATATTGAAGGTTAGAGCAATGAAATTAGTTAGTTAGCAAAACGCATAGTCACATTGACGTCAGTAAATAAGAATGTTACTATATGATAATAATATTTATTATCATAATTTCGCTTATGCCTAATGTTGAACAGGGCGTGAAACCAGAATATATGCGAGGGAAAATGAATCAGGGTATAGTCTTTGCGGTATTAGCTTCACTAATGTTTAGTATTATGAATGCCCTTGTCAAGGCAGTCACGTTAACAATTCCTTCCGCAGAAGTTGCTTTTTTTCGAGGTGTGATCGGTCTTGTTCTTATCTACTATATGATGAGGCGCAAGAAAGTACAGTTTTCAACTTCGGATATCCCTATGTTGATCTTAAGAGGTCTACTCGGCGGCTTGTACGTGATAACTCATTTTTACACTATTTCTCAAATATCATTGGTTGATGCCAGCATTCTAATAAACTTAGCACCAGTTATCGCAATTTTTCTTTCTGCTGTTTTTCTTAAGGAAACATTGTCTCGAAGAACGTGGGCGTTATTAGGATTAGCTTTTATTGGTGCCATGCTGACGATCAACCCTTTTCAATTCTCAGCTTACTCAATCAATGCGCTGATTGGCCTATTAAGTGCCGCAATTGCCGCCTGCGTAGCTATCGTTCTCCGCTATTTAAGTACAAGACACCATACATTTGAAATTATTTTTTATTTTATGGCTGCCGTCACATTGGTACCCATTCCCATGATATGGAACAATTTTGTAGTCCCTAGCTATACTGAGCTTTTCTATCTAATCATTCTAGGAGCAATCGCACTAGTGGGCCAGATTTTCTTAACGAGGGCCTTTTCGCATGATTGTGTTGCCGTAGTCGAAGTCGTTCGTTATATCGGTATCATTTATAATGCGGTATGGGGATTTTTATTCTGGAATGAAGCGCCGGTACTAACAACTGTTATCGGCGGAATCTTTATCATTGGTTCATGTATAGCATTATCTAATCCATCATCTGCAAAAAAATAATATATTATGAGGAAGATAGCCCTACTGTATTTCTGACAGTAGGGCTTTTAAGTGCATCGTTTTCATCTTTTTTGCAACACAAATCCACAGCTGCAGAATTTTCATTAAATAATATGCAACGCAAACGGAATTTCTGCAACATTTGCCTCGTTCTTAATTCTGTGATGTGAAATGCAAAACTAAACAAGT